>JACFNJ010000108.1:0-576 GCA_019454865.1 Bacteroidia bacterium | reverse complement strand
ATAATAAAGATGGTGATATTACTAATAAAATTACTGTTACAGGCAGTGTTGATTCATCTACCGTTGGTACTTATACATTAACTTACACCGTAAGTGATAATTGGGGTAATACTGCTACAGCTACACGTACTGTAATAGTTATGGATACCATTGCAATTGGAATAAAACAAAATACTTTAGCTGAAGCTACAATTCATGTTTACCCGAATCCGGCTACAGAGTCAATTACTTTAAACGTATCTGGCACGCATAGCAACAATACTAATATTGCTATTTATGATGTACTTGGCAAAGTAGTTTATAGCAAAAATGTAAATGGAAATACTATCCATGAAAAATTAGATGTAACTGCATTAAATAACGGTGTTTATTTTATAAAACTAAGCAACGAACAAGGTGCTAAAACCATTCGTATAGTTGTAAATAAATAATAATTTTCAACTATTCGTTTTCTCAAAGAGGCTGCTAAAAGCAGCCTCTTTGTTTATACTCCCCTTCATATTAAGTTCCACTTTTTATACTTAAAATTAACCTATTGGATATTTTCATAATCCATACAATTGAATCAAGCATAAA
>JACFNJ010000107.1 GCA_019454865.1 Bacteroidia bacterium | reverse complement strand
AGGTTCTGAGTCAACCAGCAATCCATCCATATCAAAAATCACTAAATCAATGTTGGATAATATTTCTTTTAAGTCTTTTTTCATTATTCAATTTTAATTTTACGGTATCAGTTAAGTCCAACAATCAATATAACCCATGTTTTTAATTTACCATTCATTCAGATACTTCATACTAACTAATTGTTTTGATTTAAAACTTAACGTGTAATTAAAGTTTTTTAGCCGTAAATATGGTCTGTTAATCTCGGTATAGAAAAACTTGTGTTCGCCATTCTCTATTGCATGTTTATTGGGTTTACCAATTATCTTAATAATATCGTGTTCAGTAAACACGACAATGTTAAATTGGCTTTCAATGTATTGAAACAACCATAAATAATCTTTTACAAGTTGTATTCGCTGAGGCTGATACTTAGCCGGGGTATTTTCTTTTTTCTCAATCTTATAAATTTTTTTCAACTCCAATTGAATTGAATCGCTATATGAAACAAGTTGTTTCAGTTCAAGTTTAGATAATTTTCGTTTACTTTCTGATTGAGCGTTAACAGAAAAAAATCCTAAAAAAAACAATCCTAAAGTAATACTCAAGTATTTCATCAAATTAATAATAGAAAACGAGATATTTATTCAACATACAACAATAGACCTTTTAAATATTCTCCTTCGGGATGAAAGATATTAATTGGGTGATCATCGGGTTGTGTGAATTGTTTTAATATTCTAACATTACGCTTGGCATCTGCTGCAGCACTAAACACAATTTTTCGGAACAAATCTCTATCAATGTGCTGTGAGCAACTAAATGTAAAAATCAAACCACCACTCTTTATTTGTTTTAGTGCACTTAGATTAAGGTTTTTGTAACCTCTACTTGCATTAGCAACAGCCTTCGCATTTTTGGCAAATGCCGGAGGATCTAAAATTATAATATCATAATCTTCGTCCATGTGTTGCAAAAAATCAAAAACATCTTGAACAAAACTTTTATGTTTGGTTTGAAACGAATTGATGGCAACATTCTTATCGCACATTTCAATAGCATCTTTACTGCTATCTACACTATGTACTATCTCAGCACCATTAGCCAAAGCGTACAAGCTAAACCCACCGGAATAACTGAAAGTATTTAAAATCTTTTTACCATTACTAAAGTTTCCAAGTATCTCTCTGTTCTCTCTTTGGTCAATAAAAAATCCTGTTTTTTGTCCTTTTTCAATATCAATCAAAAAAACAATTCCATTTTCTTTGGCCTCTATGGGCATACTTCTTATCTCATTTACCCAACCACTTTCAACTCCTACTTGTTCTAATATTTGTGTATTTTGTTTTGTTCTCAGGTAAATGAATTTCAATCCTATTTCATACAAAGCTTCAAATATAAATTCTCGTATGCGTTCAGAGCCTTTTATTAATAATTGAACAACCGCAGTATCGTTGTACACATCAATAATTACCCCTGGCAAAAAATCACCTTCGGCATGAATTAGCCGATATATATTAGTGTTTGGAGATATTAATAACATACGAAGGCGATATGCTTGATGAACTTTTTCTTTCCAGTAAGTTGCATCAAGTAGAATATCTACGGTAGAAAATTCAAAAACCCTACATGCTATTTGGCTATGTGGTGAATAAAATCCATAACCCAATAACTCTTTGTTGTTTGTTTCTACCTTTACTATTTCACCATTTTGCGCATTAGGCAATGTTTTTATTGCTCCACTAAATACCCAAGGATGTCGATTATTTAATGAACGCTCTCTTCCTGATTTTAAAATTAACGATTGCAAATTCTGTTTTGATTTGTAATGCAAAAATGCCTTTTTTCGTTGTATTGTTTATGAGAAATTTCAATAAAATCAAAATTCTAATCTTTCTACTTTTAATAACATGCTTTGCTAAAGCACAACACTTACTTATAGGAAGAACAATTAGCACAAGTCAAAATGGAGACATTGTACAACTTGCAAGTATTGTAAATAAAAATACCGGAGTAAAAAAAATAAGCAACCGTAAAGGATATTTTTCAATACAAGTTTCCTTACAAGATACATTGATAATTACAGCAATTGGTTATGATAGTGTAAAATTAATTATAGAAACCAAACCTCTAAATACAGACAAAGACTCAATACTTATTTGGATGAAACCAAATACCATTCAGTTGCGTGAAGAAATTATTTATTCATCAAACCCTAAACGCGATAGCTTAGCAAGATTAGCTGCCGAATATTTAAAAAGCGACCCGCTAATGAACAATTATGACAGAATACTAAAACGAGATAGAGGCGGATTTAATAGCCCTTTAACTGCTATTTACAATCAATTTAGTAAAGAAGGTAAAGACATGGCAAAGTTTGAAGAGTTTATTTTGTACATGGAAAATCAAAAACAAGTTGATAAACGATACAACCCAATTGTTATAAAAAAATACACCTCATTAAATAGTATCCAAATTGAGGAGTTTATGCAGTTTTGTAAATTGAATAAAGATTTTATACTTACAGCAACAGAGTATGATTTAATAAAAGCAATTAAAGATTGTGAGGTATCTTTTATTTCACGTAATAAAGATTGAAAGTAATTTACATACCAATCAAATTACAAGTTTTGATTAAAGTAATCCGTAATTTTTTGCATCAAATGAACTCTATCTTTTCCTAAAACATTGTGCTTATGCCCCGGGTATGCAAAATAATCAACCTGAATACCTTCATCTACACATTTTTTAACAAACTTTAAGCTATGCTGCCACAATACTACATCATCATCTGTACCATGAATAAGCATTAACTTGCCATGTAGTTTTTTTACGTTTTTTATCAGATTAGCATTTTCATATCCCTCCTGATTTTCTTTAGGCGTATCCATATACCTTTCTGTGTACATAATCTCATACATATTCCAATCCGTTACCGGACCACCAGCAACACCTGCTTTAAAATCATTAGTTTTAGTCATCATAGTAATGGTCATAAATCCACCAAAACTCCATCCATATATACCAATTCGAGATGCATCTACATACTTTTGTGATTTAAGATAGTTAATTCCCATAATTTGATCTGCTGATTCTTCTGTTCCTAATTTACGGAAGGTAGAATTTTCAAAATTCAACCCTCTATTTGCGCTACCTCTATTATCCATACTAAATACCACATAGCCTTGTTGTGCCATATAGTAAAGCCACATATCTGCATTACCTAACCAACTATTAGTTATTAACTGAGCATGTGGTCCACCGTATAAATAAACCAAGGTTGGATATTTTTTGTTAGCATTAAAATCAGCAGGCAAAAACATTCGACAATTTAAATCGGTTATACCATCAGCTGCTTTAATCTTAAACAATTTCATTTCGCATTTTTTATACTCTGCCAATGGATTAATAGCACTTACCAACAAAGCTTTTTCTTCGCCTCTGGTACCTAATATTGACGTATTAGCAGGTATAGTTGTATTTGAAAAAACATCTAATAAAAGTGTTCCTGCATCATTTAGTAATACCCTATGTACACCTGATGAAAGAGTAAGTTTGGTGTTTTTACCACTTGCTAGTTCAACACTATAACAGTATCTATCCATTCCATCCTCGCTTGCTGCCATATAGTAAGCGTGGCTCCCATTTTCATTAAATCCTAAAAATTCCGTTACATCAAATTTTCCTGTTGTTAATTGTTTATCTAATTTCCCATTGCTGTTATACAAATACAATTGATTATATCCATCGCGTTTACTCATCCAGATAAATTGCTTTGGATTATTTTTACAAAACACCATAGGATTTTCCGGTTCAACATATTTTTCATGTTCTTCGGTAAATAATGTTTTGCTAAAGCTACCTGTTACAGCATCGTACTCATTAAGCATCATTTTGTTTTGTGCACGATTTACTACAGCAACATATATTTTTTCTTCACCCGGACCCCACGATACATTGGTTAAATATTGATCCAAAGGCAAACCTGTATGTAACGTAACAGTACGATTTTTTTCAAAATCTTTTACATGTATAGTAACAACATGACTTGTAGTACCAGCCATTGGATATTTAATCATTTCTTGTGTTGCCGGCATATTATTTAAGTTATAAATTGGATAGTCTGTTACCATCATTTCATTCATTTGGTAATATGCCAATCGCTTTCCGGTTGGTGACCAAAAAGTACCTTTATGAATTCCAAATTCATTTCGATGCACTGCAACTCCATATACGTTTCCATAAGAACCATCTTTGGTTAATAAATTACTTTTACTACTTGGCGCACCATCGGGGCTATCGTTACTTTCTTTGAATGATAACAATGTGCTTACTGCTAAATTTTTATTAGTAATAAATGCAACACGTCCGGACTTAGGCTCTATGTCTATTGCCTCAGCATTTTCAGGCAAAAAACAAAAAAGTTCAACCTTTCCCGTACTTACATTTGCATGATAAATACTATTTTTTATATAAAATCGAAATGTAGTTTCATCAAGCCATGAAATATTACCTATTCTTTCAACTGCTTTAGCATCAATAGTTGATTTACTAATTAAATCGTTGTATTTTTCAAGAGTAAGGATTGTATCACGCTTTAATGAAACTGCATCTTGCATTACTATACAATCTTTCTCGCTTTTTTTAGCCCAATAAGTAAATTTATTACTGTTTGGCACCCATGATAAACCAGGCAACTTTGTTGGAGCTAATGACGTTCTTTGTTTTAAAACAACATCATTTAAATTCAACATTTTTTGTTGTGCCGAAACTATATACGGCAATGCGATAAGTATTAAAAATAATTTTTTCATTTCAGATTTTTTTACAATTGCAATTAATAAAAATTTGTAAAAAAGCCCGACTAATTTTTGATAGTCGGGCTTTAAATTATTTAATTATAATTATTAGTAGTTGTTAAGCATCATTGGCATAACCAACATCAACATCGATTCTCCTTCATCCACTACTGATGGCATAAGCACACCGGCTCTATTCGGTTGGCTCATTTCTAACTTTATTTCGTTACTTTCGATTGCGCCAAGCATTTCTCCTAAGTATTTTGAATTAAAACCAATTTCTAAATCTTCACCAGTGTATTGGCAAGCAATTTTTTCTTGTGCTTCATTTTCAAAATCTATGTCTTCAGCACTTATTGTAAGTTCGCTTCCTGCCATTTTCAAACGAATTTGATGTGTAGTTTTGTTTGATGTAATAGATACACGTTTAACACTACTATAAAATTCATTTTTATCTATTTGCAATACATTTGGATTTTCGGTAGGTATTACGGCATTATAATCCGGATATTTTTCATCTATCAATCGGCATATTAAATTAATCTCACCAAAACTAAAAAATGCATTAGAACGATTAAACTCAATTGTTACTTGAGTATCATCCGTAGGCAATGATGATTTTAATAAATTCAAAGCTTTCTTAGGCAAAATAAACGAATCTTCCATTGCCGGGCTTACATCAGTTCGTGTGTATCTAACCAAACGATTAGCATCAGTAGCTACAAAAGTGATACTATCATTTGCAAGCTGAACAAATACACCGGTAAGATTCAGACGTAACTCGTCATTACTAGTTGCAAACACTGTTTTGGCAATTGCTTTTTGCAAAACTGAAGCTGGCATAGTGAATTTCTTTCCTTCCTCTACTACCGGATTTTTAGGAAACTCATCACCTTTTTGTGCTGTTAATTTAAATCTTCCTGTATCGTATTTTATCTCAACGGCACCTTTCTCTAAGTTAACTGAAAAAGCCAATGGTTGATCAGCTAAAGTCTTTAACAAATCAATTGTAGTTTTTGAAGGAATGGCAATACTAATCTCTTCTTTAGCTTCTACATTAATAGACGTAGTCATGGTTGTTTCCAAATCAGTTGATGATATTTTCAACTCACCATTTTTTATATCAAACAAAAAGCTGTTTAAAATTGGTATGATAGGTTTTGCAACAACTACGCCATCAATATTAGAGAGCTGTTTTAGCAAGGTTGAACTATTGACAATGAATTTCATTTTTATTTATTGATATGTTACGAAAGTAATAGAGTTTATGTAGCAATACAACACAAGTTATTAACAGAAAATACCCTAAAAATTCTAATTTAAGGGTTAATAATATTTACATCATACGAATAATTTTTCGACTCTCCGTTTACCTTTACTCCGCTAATATTTACTGTATATTTCACATCGCTATTGGATGTTAAATTAATTCCGGAAGGCTCCCAAACTATTGTATTATCACCAACATAACCGGATGAAATTGCTGTTCGATAAATTATATTTAAACTTATTGAATTTCCCGACTGATCACTCATACTAACTACAGCATTTGAAAAATCAACTTGAAACGGATATTTATTAACCGGTACTGCAAACGACCATCGAGGATATACTACTTGTTTTGGAATAAACCCTTTAGCTGGCCAAGCAATAAAATCAGGAGTTCCGGCAGGTAAATTCCAATTACTTACACTATTAATAACCCATAATGCAGCCGAAGATTGTGTACAGCCAAATCCTAACTTCGATGCATTTGAAAACAAAATCCATCTTCTATGCCCAACTTTTTCATTTCCAGTTCCCGGGTCTTCAATAAATAAATCAATGTTTTCTACATTTTGCCTACCGTAGGCAATGTTACTTTTAGCAGCAGCTAATGCTCCATCTGCTGTGTAACATTTCCATGTTGAATCAGGTGTATGACTAAGTTTATTATTGTTAGCTAAAGTCATTAATGCTTGTTGTTGGCACTTTGCACTCAAGTCAGCATCCATTGTGAGCATTGCATTTGACAAACCTGCTGTGGCTCTGAAATATTTTACACGTAAAAGTACTTTATCATAAACATCTTGCGTTACAGTTCCAGGGTTACAAGTGCTTGTATTTCCGTCCCAATTATAGGAGGCAACAGCAGAAGCCAAGTACAGTTCATTATAATTTTTTACAGCTTGTTCGCGGGCTTCTTTATTTCCGTCATCAGGAGTTGTTTCTTCTTTTTTGCAAGTTACAAGAAAAAGTGTTAAGAGAATTAATACAATTCCCGAAAAGGTTATTTTCTTCATTTTATTTATTTAAGGTGCAATTATACAATACATGAAAATAAATTTAGATAAATTTCAATTAAGTATTTTCATCTTCCCAAGCTTCGCCTATGGATTCAAGTTCATTATACCAGTGCTCACCGTATTTTCTTATTAAAGGCTGTTTCAAAAATTTATAAACCGGTACTTGATGTTTTTCACCTAATATACATGCAGGTTTACAAATTTCCCATTTGTGATAATTTAACGCATCAAATTCGCTAACTTTGCTTATTCTTATAGGATACAAATGACAAGATATTGGTTTTTGAAAATCAATTTTACCAGCTTTATATGCATTTTCAATTCCACAGGAAACTACATTTCCATTTTTTACAGCAAAAACACACGCACCAGAAGGAATACAAGTTGTAACTAATACCTTTTCATCATCTAATTCACTAATCCCTTTTTCATTAATTGTATTAAGTCCATCTTTGGACAAAAAGGGTGTAATCGCATCAAAATTTTCCAATAAAATTAAGCGTTCATCTTCACTAATTGGCGCTCCAAAATCACCTTCAACACAACATGCACCTTTACATGCATTCAAGTCGCATATAAACTTCTTTTCAAGAACATCTTCACTTATTAAAGTATTTTCATGTAGTATCATCGTACAAAATAAAAAACGGCTAAGAAAAATAACTTAGCCGTTTCAAAATTAATTTTTTAAAAACTTATTCTTCTGTTGATGTTTCTGTAGAAGTTTCAGCAGCTGTTTCTGTTTTAGGTGCAGATTTACTACGACCTCTACGAGTTGATTTCTTAGCTGTAGTTTTCTCAGCTTTTAGAGCCAACATAGCTTCGTTAAAATCAACTAACTCAATAATACTCATCTCAGCATTATCACCTTTTCTGTTTACAAGCTTTAATATTCTTGTATATCCACCCGGACGATCGCCTACTTTCTGAGCAACCGGACCAAAAAGTTCTTTTACTACTTCTTTGTTCTTAAGGTAAGAAAATGCAATTCTACGAGAATGTGTATTATCTAACTTTGATTTGCTTATAAGTGGTTCTACATACTTTCTCAATTCTTTAGCCTTTGCTAAAGTAGTAGTTATTCTTTTGTGTAGAATTAACGAACCAGCCATGTTAGAAAGTAAAGCTTTTCGGTGAGAAGCTGTTCTTCCTAAGTGATTATTTGTTTTTCCGTGTCTCATCTATTCAATATGTTTTGGTATGATACTTCGTATCAATATTTTTAATATAATTTTAGTCTTCTTGTCCTAAATATTTAGCTACATCCATCCCAAAAACTAAGCCCTTATCTCTTGCTAATTCTTCAAGTTCAGAAAGTGATTTTTTTCCAAAGTTCCTGAATTTAAGTAAATCTCCTATTTCGTAACTTACTAAATCTCCTAAGGTTTTGATATCAGCAGCTTTTAAGCAATTGTAAGCACGTACCGATAAATCTAAATCCGATAATGGAGTTTTAAGAATTTTACGAATATGTAATACATTTTCATCAACCTCCTGTGGTACTTCTTTTACTTGAACATCCAAAGTTATTAGTTCATCAGAGAATAACATGAAATGCTGAATTAATATCTTTGCAGCTTCTTTCAATGCATCTTCAGGATGAATAGAACCGTCAGTAGAAATTTCTAGAAGTAGTTTTTCGTAATCGGTTTTTTGTTCAACACGAAAATCTTCAACACT
>JACFNJ010000106.1:7518-8753 GCA_019454865.1 Bacteroidia bacterium | reverse complement strand
TTAGAACACGGACTCCATCCATTGTCAATAGCAATAGTATATACCAAAGGCTTAAAGGTTGAACCTACTTGTCGTTTGGCATTAATATTTACATGATCGTACTTAAAATATTTATGATTAATGCCACCAACCCAAGCTTTGATATATCCGGTATTTGGCTCCATACACATCATGCCTGCTTGCATAAAGTATTTATAATATTTTATAGAATCCAATGGTGTCATAATTGTATCAATCTCACCATGTGTGTAACTAAACACTTTCATTTTTACGGGAGTATTAAATGCTTTATTAATTTCCTCATCGCTTGCACCATTAGCTTTCAATATTCGATACCTCTCACTTCTTTTCATTGATGCCGTAATTAATTCATCAAACTGCCCCCATGGTTTTCGTCCTTTCCAATGTTCATAAAACTTCTTCTGCATGTCTTTTACATGGTTTGTTAATGCTTCTTCGGCAAGTGTTTGAATTTTACTATTAATAGTGGTATAAATTTTCAGTCCATCTTTGTATAAGTTGTAGCCATTCTCATTACACCAATTAACTATATCTAAACGTAAATGCTCACGAAAATAAGGAGCAAGTCCATCGTTGTGGTCTTCTTCCTGAAACTGTAATTCAACAGCTTTTACAGATAGTGTATCGTAAGCTTCGTCAGAAATAAAGTTGTATTTACGCATTTGGTTTAATACGGTATTTCTTCGTCTCATGGCATTCTCCGGATTTCGGATGGGGCTATATCGTGTAGGAGCTTTAAGCATACCTACAAGCATTGCGGCTTCATTTTCATTTATATCTTTTGCTGATTTACCGAAAAATGTTTTCGCAGCACTACTAATACCAAATGAATTAGCACCGAACTCAACCGTATTAAAGTACATTGTAATAATTTCATCTTTGGTATATCGTTCTTCTATTCGTATTGCAGTAATCCATTCTTTTAATTTTGTGGTGGCTTTTTCAAAGAAGCTATCAAACCTTTTACGTGGAAAAAGATTTTTTGCCAATTGTTGTGTAATTGTGCTAGCACCTCCACGTGTACCCATAAAAATTAATGCAGAAATAAACCTTCTGAAATCAATGCCGGAATGACTGTAAAAACGTACATCTTCCGTTGCTATTAATGCATTAAACAAATTTGGGCTGATATCATTATAGGTAATATTTGAACGATTTTGGTAGTAGTATTTACCTAAAATCACATTATCTTCTGAATAAATTTCGGATGCTAA
>JACFNJ010000106.1:0-7508 GCA_019454865.1 Bacteroidia bacterium | reverse complement strand
TCCAATTCCTCTAATGGAGGCAGTTCTCCAAACCATCCCAAACTAACCATAAAAATGAATAGCAAAAAGCTTATAATTCCTGCAAAAACAGCAATCCAAAGCCATTTAAAAATTTTTGTATAAGGATGATTAAACAAATAATTGAACATACTTATGGTTTAATTTGTTTGAGTAATGTTGGCAGTTGACCAGTGAAAAATTCATTATAAGCATCAATGCGCTTATCTTTCATTAACTTCTTAAATGTTTCTACCGGAATTGCAAAATGAACATAAGATGTATTAGGCGGAAGATATGCTTTATAGAATGTAGTAACTATCAAACCATCCATATATTTTACAGCCTTTTCCAACTTAGGAAATTCTCTAACATAAAGTATTTGATAACCATCACTGGCTAATAACGTATTTGCACGCAAGCCATCCATTTGATGGTACTCTTCATTAAACGAAATAATACGTTGTAAAACTTCATTTAAATCTAATTTTTCTACTCTACTTGCAAAAACATAGTAATGGGGCACATCCGGTTCTAACACAAATTTTGGTGCAGCTTCAATACTATCCAATTTAGGTTTTGAACCCATTGTATTTATTGCTTCTAAAATATCTTTTGCACGCTCAGCTACATCGGTTTTAGGGTATGCAGTAATGATATCTTGTAATTCAATTTTAAAAGCTCCTAACGAATCTGTTTTACCAACAGCAAGGGCATACAACAAATCAAATTTTGCTTGCATGGCGTTTCCGCTATACTTTTTATCTGCACTGTGTTTTCCCTCTTTTACTCCTGTATAATTTCCGTTAATATACATTGCATATAATTGCTCATACGCTTGTATTACTTCTTTATTTACCGACACCTCGCTTGTTTGTATTGGCTTATTTTGCAATAGCAATGCATAATTACTTTCGGGATATTTTTTAATTAAAGCTTCTTTAGTTGAGTCAGCAGACTTGTCCATTTTTAATGCTTGATAGGACTTGTACAATTGATACAAAACCTCAACTTCAAACTTATTTGAAGGAAACCGTTTCAATAACATATTATATGAAGTAGTTGCCTCTTTATAATCTTCAATTTTTAATGCATAAATATCTCCCAAGTTACGGTAAGCCTCAATTATTTTTTGATTGGAACGTTCTACTTCACTTGTTGTATATGGGATATCCTTAACCCAAGCTGATTTTTCTTCAGACACGGATACTTTTTGTGATTTCTCATCTAAAGTTTCCTCTTTATCCTGTTTAGAAGTAGATATATTTCCTACACTTTTTTCTGTTGCTACTGAATCTACTTTTGTTCCATCATTTTCATTAGGTTGTTTTTGCTGCTTAGGTTTTTCTTTTGACGAAATCCGCCAATAATCTTCATTTTCACGCCTTCCCCATTTTTTTTGACTGAAAAACTCTTGCTGCCCTTTATTTACAACTGATGTATTGTAAAAATACCATTTTGCATCACCACCCATTGCTAAATCAGGAATTGTAGGAGCAGCACTTCCCATAGGTTTATTAAGTGCAGCATGTTCTTCTAATTCTTTTTTCAACTTTGCATTCTTGGCTTCTTCTTCAACTCGTTTTTTTTCTGCCAAAATCCATTCATCAACTTTTTTCTCAAGTTCCTTCTTATCAAGTTTTGCAAGGCGTTGCAAACTATCCTCTGTTTCAATTGTAAGAATATTACTAATTAGTTCGCTTAGTATATTTCTTTTATCTTGAACTTTCTTATAGTTTTTATCTTCTTGTGGTATAGCCTTGGCAGCACTATCATAATATGCTTGCCCAAGTTTATAATTTGGTTCAGCCAAATAAATATCGCCAAGAGCTAAAAAACTTTTTGCTTTTTGTGTTTGATTTTTTTCACTTTTAGACGCGGATAATTGGTAATGTTTAATAGCATTTAGTAAATCTTTATCCCGCTCTTCAATACGTGCTAATTCATAATAAATCTGATCGTAAAGCCCGGTATTTTTATCATCATTCAACATTCTTTTCAAACTGCGCTTAACTTTTTTTACTTCCGATTTATTCTTCGGATCATACAACTGAGTTAAATTTAAATTTGCATTAAACTCAAAATCATAAGGAGCTAATAAACGCGTTACAAGTGTGAAATTTTTCTTTGCC
Organism: Bacteroidia bacterium; assembly: GCA_019454865.1. Taxonomy (GTDB): domain Bacteria; phylum Bacteroidota; class Bacteroidia; order UKL13-3; family UKL13-3; genus UBA6183. The sequence goes on along the minus strand of JACFNJ010000106.1, from coordinate 5,379 downwards.
AAGGCAATGCTATCTTGCATTAAATTTAATTGCCCTAAAATATAATTAAATCGAATACGGCTTGGCTTGGGCTTTGTATATTGTAGTGCAACTTTAAGTCTTTCTGTAGCCAAATTGTATTTTTCTTGTTTCAAAAAAATATGTGCTGCAGTTGCATAAATAAAAGCACGTTGAGTTTTAGTTAAACGGTCTTTTTTGGGAGTATATTTTTCGGGTAGCTTCTTTTTACCCATAAATTTCATTGGATCAATTTCATTTATCAACAAACCCATAACAGCCTCGGCTTCCCCGGTCTTTTTTAACGCATCGTAACATAAAGCAATCCATGCGGTACATTCCTTTTTAAGATTACTATTAGGATATTTTGAATTAATAAATTGAAAGGTTTCTAAAGCAGCAAAATAATCTCCTTTGTAAAACTGTGCTTTTCCCATTAATAAATAGCTATCATCGGTATAGCTCCCTACCGTATGGTTTTGTATGGATTTGGATGTTTTTTTAATTACTTCATCCATTACGGATGTCATGCCTTTGGCAGCTGTTTCATCCGGTATTAAAAAAACAGGTAATACACGATTAAAATCATTTTGAATTCCTTTTTCGTAACTCTCAACAGCTTCATCAAATTTAATCTGCCCGTTAAAGTACACATTATAATGTCCTGTTAAGGTGTGCCATTTTTTATTAATCCATCGTTCTCTTGTGGGATTACATGCTGCAAATGTAATTAACATGACTCCCATTACTACAGGCAACCAATGTGTATTTTTATTCGTTAAACGCAATGTTTCCTAATTATTTCTATTAAAGTATTACAACTATTAAATCACAAATTTATTTTATTGATTCACTATACAAAATAATCCATGATTTTTACTCATTTATTTTCATAGCACCTTCAACCAAATTGAATTTAAAGGATTTTTTTCAGTTAATCAAATGCACCACGCAACTCATTTACTTTATTGGAATCCAAACGAATGAATATAAACAATAAAATAGTAAAACTTAGTAATGACGATCCACCATAACTGATAAACGGCAGCGGAATACCTATTACAGGCATCAAGCCCAAGGTCATACCAATATTAATTAAAAAATGAAAAAATAATATTGATGCTACCGAGTAACCATAAATACGATTAAACTTATACCTCTGTTTTTCTGACAAGTACAATATTCTCCACAATAATATCATATACAATAAGATAAATATTACCGAACCAACAAACCCATACTCTTCACCAATTGTACAAAAAATAAAATCAGTACTTTGTTCGGGTACAAAACGAAATTTGTTTTGAGTACCTTCAAGAAAACCTTTGCCAAACAAACCACCACTACCTATAGCTATTTTACTTTGCATTACATTATAGCCTGCACCTTTTAAATCAACTTCTTTGCCCAAAAGCACATTAATACGGGATTTTTGATGTGCTTGTAAAACATTCTCGAAAGCATACTCAACAATACTAACATAAGCAATCATAGCCAACACTACACCTGCAACTGCTAAAAGATTCTGTCTGTTTCTACGAATTACTAAGGTAAATAATAATGCCAATACACTAATACCTATAATAATATATAATGGCGGGACCAGCAATGCTAAGATGCTTAATATAATTACTATAAAACCTATGCTTAGCACCCAACCTGATAATCCTTCGCGATACAGAACAAAAATAAATGCAGCAAATACAAGTGCACTTCCTGTTTCATTTTGAAAAAGAATTATAAGCATTGGTAGGAAGCAGATAATTCCTGCAATAATTTTTGTCTTTTTTTCTGAAAATTTCACATTAAATCCGCTCAAAAATTTCGCTAATGCCAAGGCACTACCAAATTTTGCAAATTCAGCAGGCTGCATCCGAAACCCACCAATTTCAATCCAAGAACTTGAACCTTTTACGGTAGTTCCGAAAATTAATACTGCTAACAATAGAAAAATTGAAATTCCAAAAATTGGATATGCAAACGCGTAAAAGAATTTTTCATCAACAAATAAAATTAATATCCCGATAAACAATGAAATTCCAATCCATATAGCTTGTTTACCGTAATTCATGGAAGTGTCAAAAATAAACGGATGATCTTCTTTGTACACGGAAGCATAAATACATAATAAGCCCCCCAGCACAAAAACTAAATAAAGAATTATTGTCAACCAATCAATGCTTGATGGTTTGGGCTGTTGCTGTATCATTTCGATGTATTAAATTACCTTTGAGCATACGCTCTAATAAATATTTTCGGGTGGTATGATTACCTGTAAGATATTGTTCTATCATTAAACTTGCAATTGGTGCAGCCCATGTTGCTCCGAAGCCGGCATTTTCAACAAAAACAGCAATAGCAATTTTGGGATTATCTTTTGGTGCAAATGCAAAAAATACAGAATGGTCTTTTCCATGTGGATTTTGTGCGGTTCCTGTTTTTCCACAAATTGTAATACCGGGTATTGCAGCAATTCGTCCGGTGCCTCGTTCTATTACATCTTGCATTCCGTCTATAACAACGCTATAAAATGGAGTATCCACGCTTGCCCAATGTTTCTTATTATACTCAGGGTTTGGGTTTGGTTTATCATCAATTGCTTTTACTACATGTGGTGTTATGTAAAATCCTCTGTTTGCAACTACAGCGGTAGCATTTGCCATTTGTAAAGGTGTTATTCCCAGCTCGCCTTGCCCTATTGCCAATGAAATTGTAGTAGATGATTTCCAACGGTATCTACCATAAACTTTGTCGTAATAAGTTGATGGTGGTAAAAAACCTGTTCCTTCGCCATACAAATCAACTCCTAATTTACGCCCAACACCAAAACTACTGATATGTTCGTACCATTTTTTATATGCTGTTTCCGAATTAGGATACATTAAATTATCAATAACCGTGCGATAAACATTACAAAAATATGCGTTACACGAAACTGCAACCGCTCCACGTAAATTTAATGGAGAACCATGCGGATGACAACCAACTGTTAATCCACCCATGTGATAACCTCCATAGCACCCATACGTAGTGTTTGGACTTAAAACTCCTTCTTGCTGCCCTACTAAACTCATCAAAACCTTAAAAATTGACCCCGGAGGGTATGGTGCAGCAAGTGGACGATTAAACAACGGTTTTGCTGGGTCACGTAATAATTTCATATAATTATTACCACGTTGCCTTCCTACAAATAAATTGGGGTCGTATGTTGGCATGCTTACTAATGCAAGTATTTCACCGGTTGCAGGTTCAATAGCTACTATACTACCAAGCTTATTATTCATTAATTGTTCGCCAAGCTCCTGAAGTTTTTGGTCAATGCTAAGTGTAATATTTTTACCTGCAACAGCAGCTGTATCATACATCCCTTCCTTATATCTTCCTTGAGTTCTGTTTTTACTATCTACTAAAACATAGCGTACTCCTTTTTTTCCTCGTAACACATCTTCGTAAGAACGTTCAACACCGCTAATACCTTTCAAATCTCCCATTCTATAATATCCAAATGATTTCTCTATATCTCTATCGGTTACTTCGCCAATATATCCCATGATGTGAGCGGCATTATTATGTTTGTATTTTCTATCGGTACGCACCTCTACATAAAATCCTCTGAAATCAAATAATTTTTCTTGAAATGCCGCATAAATAGGAATTGTTAATTGCTTTTCAAATACACTAGGACGATAGGATGCATATCCAACACCTCGTTTTATTTTTTCGAAACGAGCAATAAAATCTCCATAAGTTATCCCTAATACTTTACAAAAACCAATTGTATCTAGTTCTTTTACTTGCTCAGGAATAACCATTAAATCATAAATCGCATCATTATACACCAATAATTCACCTGTACGGTCGTACACCAATCCGCGTGCAGGATAAATTGTTTGCTCCTGCAATACATTTTCTTGTGCTGATCGCAAATAACTATCATCCAATAATTGCATCATTGCTAATCGAAGGATGAAAACAATTGCAATAGAAAAGAAAATAAATAATAGAACCCTTTGCCGTGAAGTACTATTCATGTTTTGATTTCGTGGTGTAAAATAATAATTGTCCTACTACAATCATTAATACAGTTACCAACGTACTGAGAACAACTCGCGATAGAGTGGTCAGAAATTCGGAAAAACGATATATTTCTAAAAAGAAAAGTATGGTATGGTGCGCAAACGTCATTAAAAAACAATAGATAACAAACCATACCACCCCTTTTTTACTCATATTTGGTACTGCATGTCCTTCTATATCTTCTTTAGTAGTTGCAATACGCAAATAATGAATTCGCACATAAGCCATAAAAACAGTTGCAGCTATGTGTAACCCTGGTGTACTGCCAAATGTATCAATAACAGCTCCTGTTAAAAATGCTATCAATAACAAATGCCATGGCTTAGTAGTAACCGGTAACAATAAAATAAAACTTATGTAAATGTATGGGTTAATATAGGTACTTAGTGTAATATTATTTACTACCAGCACTTGCAGCAAAGCAATTCCGATAAATTTTAATAGATATGTAAAAAAATCAACTATCACTTTTTATCAACAGGTATTAATTGTTCTAACTCTTGTTGCTCTTGCTTAAACAAATTTTTAATAATGTAAACTGAATGTACTGTACTAAAATCAGTAAATAACTCAATGGATATGGAGTGAAAATTATCCCCTGCTTCTAAACTGTGGTTATACACCCTACCAATTGGCAATCCTTCAGGAAAAATTGTAGAGAAATTACTTGTAATAATAACATCTCCTATCTTTATTGGTACATGTTTATTTACATCCAAAAGTTTTGCAAATTTAGGATCAATTCCATCCCATACTAATGAACCAAAGGCTCCAGTTTTCTGAAACTTAGCACTAATTTTTGCATTGCTGTTTAATAATGAAAGTACAGTGCAATAATGTTCACTTACATTCATAACAATACCTACAACACCATTTTCACTTATCACTCCCATTTCCTTTTCGATTCCATGCAATCGCCCTCTGTTTAGCGTTAAATAATTATTTCGTTTGTTTACCGAATTATTTACTACTTGTGCAGCTATATATTGATATTGTTGCTTATAAACCGTATCGTTAATATCGTTAATACTTATGTTATTGTTGTAGTATGAAGTTATTTGATAAGTTCTTAATCGTGCATTCTCAATTTGTAAACTATCATTAACTCTACGTAAATTAAAATACTCTTGTGTGTTACTTACGCCATTATAAATATTACCGGCAACTGCTGAGGTATAATTTAAGAAACTTGCTTTTTGGTAATTATTAAAACGAAAAATTATAATAAATGCAACTAACTCCAGCAGGAAGAAAATAAAGAATACATGGTATTTGTATATAAAAAAAAGTAAGTTTCGCATTTAC
>JACFNJ010000380.1 GCA_019454865.1 Bacteroidia bacterium | reverse complement strand
ACGTAAGTGAAATATGGAGAGAATCCCATACTTTTTGCAGAAGGCTCACTGTAATTGGTTTCTGAGCTTTCTTGAGAAATTAAAATATTAATTAAAAACGGACGCAAATAGGCAATCAATAAACAAGGGGCAATATGTAACCCGTAGGTTTTTGTAAAACTGTCTAAAGCAAATCCCAATGCAAATGCCAAAACGAGTTGTGTTCTCCGGCCCATTTTAAAAGGAAGCCACAATAAAAATAAAAAATATAAATACGGTGTTACCAAATGATGTAATGGCGGAATTTGATTGAGCACAAAAACTTGTACTAAAATAAAAAGGCAAAAACGAATTATATTTTTAACCAGCGTACTCATTTTTTTGTTTTTACCTTTTTCATTAATTGTTGAGGCTCCTCTTTTTGTAAATTATTCATCACATACGCATATTGCAAATTTTCAAAATTAGCTGCCGGAGAAATTCTAAGCGTATAAGTGGCGCTGGTCTTATCATTGATGATATCTTTTACATAACCGATTAACAAACCGGCAGGAAACCTATCAGAAAAACCACGGGTAATTACGGTGTCGCCTCTATAAATTTTTACACTTTTATTGATGTCTTTAAAAATTAAAATATCCGGTCTTTTTCCATCCCAAATTACGGTACCCGTTTCACCACTTCGTTTTAGTCTTCCGCTTAAATTACTTTGTTCATGCAATAAACTCATTACTACCGAATAATTATTACTTACTTCTACCACAGTCCCTATCACAGCATTTGTAGATGATATTACTCCTAAATCTGCGTTTACGCCTTGCTGTGAGCCTCTATGTAATTGAATAAAATTATTAGGTTGACTTACGGAATTGCCTACCACTTTAGCTTGCATGTAAATGTACTTCCGTTGAATTTTAGTAGAATCTATTGTGATGGTGTCAATAGCAATTCTGTTGGCAGTATCAGGAAGTTCAAAGTCTTGTTTTAGTTTATTATATAATGCTTCATTAGCTTTTACCAAAGAATCATTGGTTTGTTTTAAATGAAAATAATATTCAACACTATTATATTGTTGGCTAATTTTTCCGGTTACTTCATTTGCGGTAGCAGAAAAAACCGTATGGTGA
>JACFNJ010000379.1 GCA_019454865.1 Bacteroidia bacterium | reverse complement strand
AAACGAGTAGCAGCATAACGGGCAGGGATAAGCGCAATTGTTTGCATGTACAAATAACGGTTTTTTCAAAATTACCTTAACTAAATTATAAATCGAAAGTTTGTAAAAAATTAAAGGCAATCCTTTGTAGAACTACCTTTAATCATCCAGAAAAAAATCAATTAATTATTCAACATTAAAGGCATTACCAACATCAATAATTCTTCGTTTTCTACTTTCTCGGTTGGTTTTATAATTCCGGCTTTTGTAGGAGTACTTAATTCTATTACTACTTCTGCGGTATCGGCAGCGCTCAGCATTTCTATTAAAAATTTGGCATTAAATGCAATTTGTAAATCTTCTCCATCATACTGACAAGCCATGCGTTCATTCCCTTCAAAACTAAAATCTACATCTTGTGCAGCAAGCTGTAATTCGCTACCGGTAATGGTTAGCGCTACTTGATTGGTACTTTTATTACTGAACACACTCACTCTGCGAAGCGCATTTTGGAAATCTATTTTATTCACCGTGAGCTTATAAGGATTGTCAGTAGGAATCACCACTTTATAATCAGGGAAACGCGCATCAATCAAACGGCAAACCATTTGTGCTCCACCTTGCTTTACAAATAAATGATTGGCATTGTAAGAGATTTCGATTTGTTCATCCGTATTAGGAAGCACGTTTTTAATTAAGGTCAATGGTTTTTTGGGAACGATGAAAGTGGCTGATTCCGGACAAACCACATCTACTCTTGAAAAGCGAACTAAGCGATGCGCATCTGTCGCTACACTGGTAACTCCTTTAGGAGAAAGCTCGAAAAATACTCCTGTCATCGCAGGCCTTAAATCATCATTACTTACGGCAAATAAACATTTATTAATAGCTGTAACTAAGGCTGAGGAAGGCATTGAGAAAGTAGTGGCTTCATCGGCGGGCGGTTCTTTCGGAAAATTATCAGGATTTTCTCCCATCACTTTATACTTTCCGTTATCGCTGGTAATTTCTACTCCAAAATTTTTATCGATATTAAAAGTGAGTGGCTGCTCTGCAATATTTTTTAAAGAATCCAATAATATTTTTGCAGGAATACAAACTTTTCCACTGTCTTTGGCCTCAATATCC
>JACFNJ010000378.1:250-1109 GCA_019454865.1 Bacteroidia bacterium | reverse complement strand
GCAGGCGTGTTCTTGGCTGCTCCAGCGCGATGCCTTCGAGCATGCGCACCAATTGCCCCCAGGTGAGCTTCACCGCTCCATCACCCTTGGGAAGTTCGATGGTGCCGCGCTCCAGGCGCTTGTACCAAAGCACATAGCCGCCGCTCTCATACAGCAGCAACTTGATGCGGTCACGCCGCGAGCCGATGAACACGAAGACCTCGCCACTGAGCGGGTCGCGCCCGAGCTCATCACGCACCAGCCCGCACAGGCTATCAAAGCCCTTGCGCATGTCGGTGGGGGCCTTGCGCAAGAGGTAATGGTGGGCGCTGGTGAGCGCCAACATCAGTAAAGCCGCACATAAGCGGCCACTTGGGCCATGCTTGTTCCCGTGGGCAACAGCAGGCGCACGCCGTTCGGATAGTGCAACTCCAGTCCCTCTCCGGCACCGACTTCCAAGGGCACAAAGCCTCCAGGCATTTGCTCGCGCCGTGCCTTGCTGCACCAGTAGGCCATGGTATGCAGCCCCAAACCGTGCGCTGAACAATAGCTCTTGCGCGGTTGACCGCTCGCCTTCCATGCGGCCACATGGGCCAGCATCTCCGTCCTCCGTTCAGTACGTGTCATGGCCGCAAACCACGGTATGCGAGCCAAAACTCACAAGATGCAGTTGGCCGGAGGCTTACATTCAGTCGATACCTCGCAGGTCCATCCGTTGATTCGAAGATGATGCGAAACGTATCCGCACAGAGTAGGGCATCCCCCTGGTGATGCCTCGTCGATAATGACGCGGTATCGGCCATCTGCGAAGGCGTCCACCTGTAAGCTCCCCCGGAATCAGGTGCGTGGATAAGTAGGATCCACACCAACACCTGAACTT
>JACFNJ010000378.1:0-240 GCA_019454865.1 Bacteroidia bacterium | reverse complement strand
GGTACTTGGTGGAATTGGTCTTCCTGAAATTAGACAGCCCTGAACTCGCGATCAAGCGAGTGGCTCACCGGGTGAAGCAAGGTGCTCACAACGTACCGCCAGAGGATGTCAGGCGGCGATACAAACGAGGATGGATTAACTTTGTTGAACAATACCGCTGGTTAGCCGATGTTTGGGCGGTGTATGACAACTCAGGACCTGTGCCGGTACTTCTTGAAAAGCATCCATGAGCAAAGCACC
>JACFNJ010000105.1 GCA_019454865.1 Bacteroidia bacterium | reverse complement strand
TACAGAATGGTTGTTATCCTTTGCTTCAATGATTGCAACAGGAATATTTGGTTTGTAATACAGGATATAGTCGGCACGTTTTCTTGCTCCTCTTGCTGTGATTTTTTCTCTAACGTAGATTTTACCATCGGTAAAAGAAACCTCTTCCAATATCTGCAATTGCTTGTCCCAACCTGCCTTTTCTATTGCATGAGTGATAAACTTAGTGCAAATATCTCTTTCTGAAAGTGTCTTTTTATTCATCAATTAGTTGTAGAAATATAGGTTACTAAAATACAAATTTCTGTTGGATCGTTAGAATAAAAGTAGCTCATTTAGATTTGAAGAGAGGTTGGCTAATGTCTCTGGTAAAAAAACAATGCGTCATTTACTAACTATTTTGTAATTGTTCTTTCAGTTGTGTTTCTCTTTAGGATACAGTTTGCAATCTCATTTATTTCCTTTTAAAACTTTCAGTAAAAAACAAGCAAGTTTGTTATCCGATGGGTTTCTTATATTCCTAATTTTATTATTTAATATAAACTAATAAAGTATGTGTGTAGAAAATAATATGATTTACTATTTTCAAGGTAATTTGGGTTGTACCAAAAGTACTTCTTCTCTTTCAAGCACTACACTGCCTGCTGTTGCGCCTTTGGGTTTACGCACATACTTTTTTAATACATAACTTACCGGAGCAAGTGCATTGCCTTTGTGTTTACTGTAATATGCGGCTATTTGGGCGGCTACCGTAATTATTTCGTTAGTAAATTCTTTTCCGGATTTGTGTTTTATTATAGTGTGTGAGCCCGATACGCCTTTGGCGTGTAACCACAGGTCGTTTTTATGTGCAAATTTTTGAGTTAGCAAGTCATTGTTTTGAGCATTTTTTCCCACCCATATTTCATACTCTTTAAATATAAATTTCTTAAACGGAAAAACCTCTTTTTCTTTTCGTGTATTATTTGGTTGTTTCATTTTAAAGTAGTTGCTTGCATGGTTTGCTCCAATGCTATTTGGCTTTGGTTTAATTTTGTTCGGTAAGCCAAAAGTTTGATTTCCAATTCTGCAATTTCCTTTTTTTTGTTCTTTGCTTTTCGGTAATAGTACGCTGCATTTTCAGCAGCATTCAAGTCTTCTTTTAGTTTTATTAATCTATTTTTTTGTGTGTAAAAATCAAACAACTCAATTTGTTTAACACCTTTAGTTATTGCTTCTAAATTAGCCATTAACAAATGTCCTGTTTCTTCATAAGGTGCATTGTGTTGCAATTGGTTTATGGCAAGCTCGGTTTGTTCAATTTGTTTTTTTAATTTTTGTATTTCGGATTGTAAGGTTGCTATTAATGATTCTTTTTTTTGATTAAAAGCCAAGTAGGGTAGTGTATAACGGGCATATAAATTTGTTGCTTCTAGTGCATTTGTAGTGTAAGCTATTTGCATTTGTGTATTGCTTGATAGGTTTAACACAAATTCATCCGTTGAAGTTTTATTTATCCAAAATTGGTTTTGCGTAATCGGAATAGCTTGCAAGGATTGTAAAAACAGTTCATCTATTTTGTAAAACTCATCCGCATTGTACTGCCAATCCTTTTGTATGGCATCTCTAAATACATCAACTACCTTGTTATTTTCTACTTCAATAACATTAATAAGCGCGTTGTAACATTTAAAAATTAACTGATGCTTAATACCAAAGTGTATAGCAAACGACCGATTGGCAGGGTGCATTTCTACGTGGCTAATTTTTTTATTGAACAAATTAATGAAACAAGGTTGTGCATTGCTTCCTTTTCTGTATTCGGTATCTTCTATTTGTATAAAACCTTGTTGGAATAGTGCTGTAACTTTTATTATTAATGGTTTGTTATGTATTGAAAATAGCAATACCAATTCATTTTTACTTGTAGTTAATGCATCCGTTAATATGCCATTAGTAATTTTAGCTGATAGTGCTTGTGCTAACTGTTGTACAAATAAAAAATGTTGATGAAATGAAATTGTTGGTTGCATTATATTTCAATTGTCAATCCATCATAAGCAAGTTGTACAGGAACTGGCAAGTCGGCATTTACTTCTTTGTGAATGCCCAATTGGTGGCTGATATGAGTTAAGTATGCGTGTTTAGGATTAATATGTTCTATTACTTCAAGGGCTTCAGTTAATGTAAAATGGCTGATGTGTTTTTCTTTTCGCAGCGCATTTAATACAAGTGTATTGCAGTTTTTAATTTTTTCAATTTCGGCACTTGCAATTAAGTTTGCATCGGTAATATACACAAAGCTTTCGCTTGATTTGGTTTCGGTAATTTTAAAACCAAGAACCGGTAGTTTATAATGCATTACTTCAATTGGTTCTATACGTACCGAATTACCAATTTCAAATGGCAAGTTTTTATTAATTCGATGAATATTAAGTTCGGGTACACCCGGATATTTTATTTCGTCAAAAATATATGCAAATTCTTTGCGAATTTGGTCTTCAACTATTGCATTGCAATACACATTAATTGCTTCTTTTTGTACATAATTAAAACCCCTAATATCATCCAATCCGGCAATATGATCTTTATGTGCATGTGTAAATACCAAGCCATCTAATCGCTTAATGCCTACCGAAAGCATTTGTTGCCTAAAATCCGGGCCGCTATCAATAACAATATTTAAACCATCGGCTTGCACTAAAACAGAAGTTCGCAAGCGTGCATCTTTTTTATCCGATGATGTACAAACTTTGCATGTACAGCCTATAACCGGAACACCTTGAGAGGTTCCTGTACCTAAGAATATAACCTTCATCTGATGTGCAAATTAATCATTTGTTATTTTATTTAATCCTTTTTTTGTACGTATTTTACACACATGAAAATTACATATTTAATATTATTAGGAACATTATTGGTGGGTGCTTGCAGTAACCAACCCAATGAAGCAAAAGCAAATGTATCAACAGAAACAACAGAAGTTACTACAGAAGCAGCAACTGAGCAACAAACTCCGGTAATTGCTCATGTAAATGCACAAACTTTTAAAGCTGAAATGGAAAAATCTCCTGGTGTATTATTGGATGTGAGAACTCCCGGTGAATTCAAAAAAGGATATATAAAAGGAGCAAGATTGTTGGATATATTTAGCGATAATTTTGATAGTGAATTAAAAAAGCTGGATAAAAACGCAACCTATTATGTGTATTGTGCAAGTGGCGGACGTAGTGAAGAATGTGCAGAGAAAATGAAAAGCTTAGGCTTTAAAAAAGTGTTTAACTTGGAAAGAGGAATACGTGAATGGTTGAGTTCCGGTTACGAAGTTGTTACACCGTAATATCGGCTATTTTTATCTGTTCAATACAATTCTATTTCGATACGATTTGTTTTTCGTTTTGCATGTAAGCATATAGATTCCGTTTGCTAATCTTTCCGGTATTTGTATAATGTTGGTGTTTGGCTCTACGTTAATTATCTCAACAACATCACCTATTATTGAGGTTAGTTGTATTTTTTCAATGTCGTTTGGTAAATTCATAAGATATAATTTGCCGACAGTTGGATTTGGATAAACGGATAAATTAGATACTGCTTCAAATGAATTTGTTCCTGTATGTGTGGTGTCTATAGGTATAATTGTATCGTTGTTTTCAGGCTTTGTATAGCGTTTTAAATTGTATTGGGCATACACCGGATAATGGTCGCTGGTGTTATTTAAAAAGGAGCTAATTTGTGTTTTTAACTGCTTCATTACTCCACTCGAATTTTTTACATAAAATGAATCGCTAAGTTGTCTGCTTGTCATTTGGTGATCTATCATGTTCGGTGGATTGTAGTTGGGGTAAGAAGTTTCATTATTTAAGCTTAACCGTAAACTTGGGAAGAAATATTTTGCTGTATCGGATTTAAATTGTTCAAAAGGAGTAACCAGGTAATTGCCAATTTTTACTACTGATTGGTCAACATCATCGTTCCAATCGCCCAAAACAAGTATTTTTTTACCTGCTCTGTTTTTTTCTAACCAGGTTTTTAAATAATCAGCAGCGTTTTTTCTTCTGTCATACGAAGCTTGGTCAGCACTACCGCTATTTGCTTTGAGGTGTATGGTGTAAAAATAAAGTGTGTCTTTGGTCAAACTATCTTTGGTTGCTAGCACTACTTCTAATGGGTATCTTCCTGCAAAAGCATTGTAAAAATCCGATTGACTTGCATCGTTAATATTTGCATAGCTAATTAAGGTAAACATGTTCTTTTTCCAAAGTAAAGCAGTTTTTTGTGTTTGGCTAAATGTAGATAAAGTGCCACTATATGTTGGGATATCAGTAAGTAAATTTGAAAATAAGGTAGCATCACACACTTCAGCTAATCCCCAAACATCCATATCGGTATTTGTTAAAACTGTTTTTACATTGTTGTATTGAAGTGTTTCGTTTGTTGGTCCATTTGAAGTATTGCCAAGCCATTCCACGTTCCAACCCGCAATATCGTATAAGGTATCTGAACCTACTTTAGTTACTTGTGCAAAGCTATTTGTTGTTAGTATTAGTACTATAAATAGTGATAGCAATTTCATTTTACAAATTTCGTTTTTTCTCATCATACATTAAAATGCTATATGCGATAATTCCGGATAAAAGTGTAAATATACTTTGCGCACCATGAATTATAATTGCCAATGCATTTCCGGTAATTTCAGAGATGCCATATAAAATAAAAACCTGTGCTACCAGAAAATGATATGCGCCCATGCCACCGCCTTGTATGGGTACTGATTTGCCAATTGTGCCTATTATCATTATTACAAACACTTGTAGTATTGGCAATGCTGCACTTTCATCAAACGCAAAAATCCAAAAGTATGTCATTAAAAAATAGCAAAACCAAATAAGTAAGGTATAGGATATGAAAGTTATTGGTTTGTTAATTCGTGCCAATTGCCTAAAGTTTACTATAAATTCATCTGCCCAACTGAAATTATTAGTATGTATGTTTTTTCTATTAAAAAACACATAAGCGAGTAGCGTTCCTATAATTCCAATACTTAGTAAAATCAATATAATGGGGTTAGGTAGCATAGCCCAAATAGGTTGAAAAATATTTGTAGTAAAAAAAGTAGCAATACCTTGTACATTGAACAAAACTATTCCAACAATTAGTAACACTAACATTACTGTATCGGCTAATCTATCAATTATTACGCTAGCTAATGAAATATTAATAGGTACTGAATTGTATCTTTTAATAAGTAAACAACGAGTAATTTCACCTCCGCGAGGTATTGCATAGCTTACCAAGTATCCGGCACATAAAGCAACCCATGCACTACGTTGTGTTATATTTGCATCAATTTGTTTAAATAGCAGTAACCATCTTTTTATACGTATAAAATATCCAAACAGGGTAACGGCAAAAACCGGAATAATTAGTTCGTAATTGGCTTGCATTAACGTAGCACCAAGTTTTTGTAAAGGCAGGTCTTTTATTGCAAATACCAATAAGCAAAACCCAATAAGTGCAAGGAGAATGTTTTTTACAAGTCGTTTCAATTTACAAAGTAGAAGTAGTTAAATTATTTAGGATTATTGAATAGCACCGGCTTTTATATCCTCAACTACTGAAGGATCTAATAATGCAGATGTGTCGCCAAGATTACCGGTTTCGCGTTCTGCAATTTTTCGCAGTATTCTACGCATTATTTTACCACTTCTTGTTTTGGGTAATCCTTTAACAAATTGTATTTTGTCGGGTTTAGCTATTGATCCGATAAGTTTGCTTACGGTGTGCATTATGTCTTTTCGGGTTTGATCTTCATCGGTAAGTTTGCCTTCGTATATAATGTAAGCATAAATGCCTTGTCCTTTTATATCATGCGGAAAACCAACAACTGCGCTTTCTACAACACCGGTGTGCATATTAATTGCATTTTCTACTTCGGCAGTACCTATGCGGTGTCCGCTCACATTTAGCACATCATCAACACGGCCTGTTATACGATAATCCCCATTGGCATCACGTAGGCAGCCATCACCTGTAAAATACATGTTTTCATACGTTGCAAAATAGGTAGTTCTGCATCGTTCATGGTCGCCATAAGTAGTGCGTATCATCCCGGGCCAAGGAAATTTTATGCAAAGATTGCCGCTAACCTCATTACCCAAAATTTCATTTCCATGCTCATCTACCAAACAAGGCTGTACACCCGGTAGTGGTAGTGTAGCAAACGATGGTTTTGATGGAGTAACTCCTGCAAGTGTAGAAATCATTATTCCTCCATTTTCAGTTTGCCACCATGTATCTACTATTGGGCAGCGTTCTTTACCTATATTTTTATAATACCATTGCCATGCTTCTTCATTAATAGGTTCACCTACCGAACCCAATACTTCTAATGAATTTAATTTATGCTTGTTTACATGTTCTAATCCATGCGCCATTAAACTTCGAATAGCAGTAGGAGCAGTGTACAAAATATTTACTTTGTGTTTATCTACAATTTCCCAAAATCTTCCGGCATCGGGCCATGTAGGAATTCCTTCAAACATTAATGATGTAGCTCCGGCACTTAGCGGACCATACACAATATAACTATGTCCTGTTATCCAACCAATATCAGCTGTACAAAAATATACTTGCTCAGGTTTGTATTGAAACACATTGAGGAAAGTATAATTTGTCCAAACCATATACCCGGCTTGTGTATGTACAACACCTTTGGGTTTACCTGTAGAACCTGAAGTGTATAAAATAAACAAAGGGTCTTCGGCATCCATTGATGTAGCAGGAAACTGAACAATACCATTTTTTTCAACCTGGTGTTCGGCATATTCCATTTCATCTTCCCACCATACGTCTCTGCCTTTAATCATTGATACCGGAGTGCGAGTACGTGTATAAACAATTACTTTCTTTATAGTTTTGTTTCCTACTAAAGCATCATCAATTACGTCTTTAAGTGGTATTACTTTTTCGCCTCTATACGAACCATCGCACGTTATG
The DNA here is from genome assembly GCA_019454865.1 of Bacteroidia bacterium. Classification (GTDB taxonomy): domain Bacteria; phylum Bacteroidota; class Bacteroidia; order UKL13-3; family UKL13-3; genus UBA6183. The sequence continues at coordinate 1,873 of JACFNJ010000105.1, read as the reverse complement.
ATAAATTGTGCATTTGCATCGTTTAATCTGTCGGCAATACTTTGTGCTGAAAACCCACCAAATATTACAGAATGAATAGCACCAATACGTGCACAACCCAAAATAGCATAAGCCAATTCAGGTACCATTCCCATATAAATACAAACCCTATCACCTTTTTTTACACCTAAATTGGTAAGCATTTGTGCAACCTGGCAAACTCGCTTATGTAAGCGGTTGTATGTTACTATCCGTACACGTTCATCGGGGTTATTGGGCTCCCAAATTATTGCAGGTTTTTCTCCCAATTCTTTCAAGTGCCTGTCTATGCAGTTTTCGGTTATGTTAAGTTTAGCACCTTTAAACCATTCTACTTTCGGGTCTTTAAAATTCCACTCCAACACACTGTCCCATTTTTTGAGCCACAAAAAATTATCAGCTATTTCGGCCCAAAAACTTTCAGGCTGTTCTACACTTTTTTTATATGCATTTTTGTACTCGTCAAGCGATTTAATTTGATATGAATATTTCATATTGTTAAAACATTAAACAATCAAATGTACTTTTTGTTTTGTTTAATTGAAAGGGATAATACAAAATAACTGCACAATAAATATGCAATTGATTTAGCGAAAAAAAATGATTCGAAAATTAAGTAAATTACACTTAACCTTTAATAAACAAACGCTGTCCGGCATGTATGCGGTTTGATTTAAGATTATTTATTTGTTGTAATTTTTTTACCGATATGTTGTATCGGTCAGCAATTTTACCAATGGTATCACCCTTTTTTACAACAATGTGTTTTGATGATTTACTATGTTTTGATTTTGATGCTAACTTTTCTTTTTTCTCAATTGCAATTTGCTTGTTCAATGCAATTAGTTTTTCATTTGCTGATTTTTTAAAGTCGTCAGTATTTAATGATGCATAAAGTATAGCCTTATCGTACGGAACCGTTAAAGTAACCTTATCAATGCCAAAAGGTATAACACCTCTTTTCAAAGCAGGATTCATGTCCAACAGTTCCTCTTTATTCATGCCTAATCCATCGGCTAATGCAGTTAAATTATAAGAAGCATCAACATGAATAGTATCAGTAAAATAATTTATTGAACTAATTTCAGCAGGATAAATGTTGTGTTCTACGGAGTAATTCATCATGTACGTAGCAGCTATAAATGCCGGAACATAACCTCTGGTTTCGGCAGGTAAAAAGCGTTGTATTTCCCAGAAATTTTTTGAACCTCCGGCTTTTCTTATTGCCTTGTTTACATTGCCAGGTCCGCAATTGTATGATGCAATTACTAATAACCAGTCTTTGTATAAATTATATGAATTACGTAAATATTTAATAGCAGCTTCTGTTGATTTTTGAACATCTCTGCGCTCATCATAAATGGCATTTGTTTTTAAGCCATACATTCTTCCGGTAGGTGCCATAAATTGCCACATGCCTGCTGCTCCAACCGGTGAAGTTGCAAGTGGATTTAATGCAGATTCAATAACAGCAAGATATTTTAACTCCAATGGCATATTAGCACGGTCTAATGCTTCTTCAAACATCGGAAAATAATATTTACTCCATGCCAATATTTTGGATGATAATGTTCTTCTACGAATTGTATATAAATCAATGTATGGTTTTACATATTGGTTGTAATCCAACGAAATTTCTGATTCTAATACGGATAATCGGTATTTAATTAACGAGTCGGAATATACCGGAACATCAGTATCCGCAAAGTTGTATTTGTTTATACTTTTATTGTTTGAGTTGTAAATTTTACTTTGAAGTTTAATAGTATTGGTATCAATTAATGAAAGCGTTTCATTTTCTATAGGGCTAATTTGGGCGTAAGCAGTAATGCCCATAAATGCCATTGTACTTGCT
>JACFNJ010000377.1 GCA_019454865.1 Bacteroidia bacterium | reverse complement strand
ATGCTTCCTCCTACCATTAACACAACTCCAAATTCACCAATAGTATGAGCAAAGGTTAATACTATACCAGTTAATAATGAAGATTTAATGTTGGGTAATAAAATTTTAGTTAATGTAGTAAACTTCGATTTTCCTAAAGTAAACGATGCTTCTCGTAATGAAATTGGCAAACTATTTAAACCCGATTGAATTGGATGAACCATAAAAGGGAGGCTGTATATAACCGAAGAAATAATTAATCCTTCAAATGTAAATACCAAACGCACATCAAAACACTGATTTAAGAAATCTCCAAACCAATTTTCAGGGCTAAAAGCAACCAAAAGATAAAACCCTAATACTGATGGAGGCAAAACTAAAGGTAAACTAACTACAGCTTCTACTGCTGCTTTAAATTTAAATTTACTATAGGCTAACCAATAACATAAAGGAATTGAAACAACAAGAAGTATTAATGTTGTAATAATTGCTAATCGAACGGTAAGCCACAGCGATTCAAAATCAATCATTTGTTCTAATATTAATTTCGTTGGTTTTTATTAAGGCAACTACGTCGTCGTTAACTTGTAAACCCAGCTGATTACAGGCATTTGCTGTAATTAGTGAGGTTATTAATTGTTGGTTAAAGTTTAATATAATTTCTGCAAGCAATTCGCCTATTGCAATGGCTGTAACTTTGCAATGAATCTGGTTTTGAAGACTAATCTTAAGTTCACTCGTTTTGGAAATAATAACCTCCGTTTCTTTGAATGAAAAACGAACGTTTTTTCCAATTTCTAACTGCTTGTTCTGTTCAGAATCCTCAATAATTATTGAAGTAAATAACGTGTTGTTGTTCTCAATTTTTACCAACAACAACGCCCCACTTTGTTTAATTTCTACTATTTTTCCGTTTAATATGTTCATTCTTATTTTTGAGAATATCCAAAGTAAGTTAGTATTTCTATCGCTTTTGGAGTTGAAACGAAATTATAAAATTTAGTTGATAATGGGTTCTGTTTTCCGTGTTTTAAAATAACACAACCCTGTTCAATTGGCGAATAGCTATTTTCAGGTATGATATAATATTTACCTCCTTCTTTTTTCATTTTACTCGAAAGAGCATCCGACAAAG
>JACFNJ010000104.1 GCA_019454865.1 Bacteroidia bacterium | reverse complement strand
AAATTGCCAATGGGTGGGAATAAGTATGGGTTGCCTCCGGGACCGCCTGAGCTTGCCGGAGTACCTCCATAAACATCATCTAAATGAGCAGGACCAAATCCACGTACTGCAATTCCACCGGGTACTAAACCAGGAATAGTTAGTGTAATTGTATTAAGCAATGTAGTTCCATCAGTAGCATATAAACGACCGGTAACATTGGTAGTTGTATTAAAAGTTAACTCCAATTTGTACCAAGTATTTAATGCCCAGGTTTGAGGAACTGATGTCAAATCGGTATATCCCCAACTTGCATTATTCTGAAATAATAAAGTACTGGTATTAGCTGCTGCAAGTAAACCATAACAGCCAGATGAAGATGCACCAAATCCAAAATATAAACGCCCAGTGCCTTGAAATCTGAACCACCATGTTAGTTTTTGCCCAGGAGTACCAATAGTAACATCTGTGCGGTAAGACCAATCCCCTGTAGCTGACAATCCATATGAACCGGAATGTGCTGCTGTTGCTGACTTAACCGATGTACCGGCTACTGCCATTACCCAAGGTGACCAAACCCAAGAACCTGAATTCTCAAAATTCTCAATTAAAGGGAGTGTTTGCCCAATAGAATTTAATGTTAAAACAATAAGTAAAGGAAGTAAAAGTAATTTCTTCATATAAAATATAATAGTAGTTATTAGTTTACAATTCTCAAAAAACAATCAATGATAATGATTTAATCACAAAAAATCAAACCATAATTCATTCCATTAATATTTCGGATAGTTTTCAAAACTTAAATAATAAGAATAACCCAATTTGGTTATATAGAATAATATTTAACTCCTATTTTTGATGGCGTATGTACCAAGTAACAGAAACAATTTCGAAACAAGTAGTAGAATCCAGTAAGTTGCTAAAGCGATTTATATACAGCCAATACTTTAGTGATGGTTTTCGAATCACATTAGGAATGTTATTTCCAGCATTATTAGCATACAATCTTGGATATGTTAATGAAGGTATTGCAATTTCGTTAGGTGCATTATGTGTGAGTATTCCGGATAGCCCGGGGGCAAAAGACCACCGAAGAAATGCAATGTTAATTACACTTGGGTTAATAGGCATTGCATCTGTAGTAACTGCACTGCTCTCAAAATATAGTTTACTAATGTCGTTGTTTTTAAGCAGTAGCTTTTTCGGATTAACTATGCTTCATGTTTTTGGTGCACGAGCAGCAGGAATTGGTGTGGCAGCAATGTTGATAATAATTTTAGGTATTGACCAAAGTGGCTCAATTTACCAAGCATTAACTTTTGGAGGATTGGTAATAGTAGGCGGAATCTGGTATTATATATTAAGTATTTCAATTCAAAGCTTAATGCCTTATCGTGCAGCAAAACAATTAGTAGGAGAATGTACATTAGCAATTGCCGAATTTATTCGACTTAAAGCAGGTTTTTACAACAACTCAATAGTTGTAAATGAACAATACCAAAAGATATTAAAGCAACAGATTTCTATTAATGAATTGCAAGAACATGTACGAGAAATACTTTTTAAAACAAGAAAAATATTGGTTGACCCTACACCTACAGGGAAGGAATTACTTCTTTCGTTTGTGGATTTGGTAGATTTATATGAACAAAGTATGGCTACACATTATGATTACGAAAAAATTCGTAAGTCATACGAAAACACAACAATCCTATCCGAATTTGAAAAAATTATTTTGCAAATAGCAGAAGAGTTGGAACAAATAGGAAACAATATTCATAACAATGAGCATAAAGAGCCCATATACGCATTTATACCTAAACTTAATGAATTAAAAGCCAAGGTGGACTTGATAGAAGAAACCGGATTGAACACATTAGTTTTAAAAAGAATATTAATAAATCTTCGAAATATTAGTCTTCGTTTAGAACATATTTATTCATACAAAAATTCTAACGAAACTATATCGAAACTGCGAAGCGATGAGCTTCATAAGTTTACACACAAACAACAAATTGATTGGAATTTATTCAAAGCACATTTAACACCTCAATCCAATCATTTTCGTCATGCGTTTAGAATGGCAATAGTTTGCACCATAGCATTTGCATTAGCACGCACCATGTTTCAATCGCAATATAGTTATTGGATATTACTTTCCATTTTAGTGATATTAAAACCGGAATACAGTTCAACTAAAAAAAGAAATTACGAACGGGTAGCCGGTACCATTGCCGGAGGAATTTTGGGTTTAGTGTTGCTAAAATACTTCCCTGAAACTAATTTCCGAATTGTATTCTTAGCATTATTTATGCTTTTAGCGTTTAGTTTTATGCGATTAAACTATGTTTTAAGTGTATTATTTATGACACCTTACGTGCTAATAACTTTTAGCTTTACAGGAAACGACAACGGACTATCCGTGGCATGGGAGCGAATTTTAGACACAGTAATTGGAGCCTTATTAGCATTAGGAGCAAGTTATTTCATTTTACCTACATGGGAATCCAACCAATTAAAACCAACACTTGCAGAAATGATTGCTGCTAATTTAGCTTACTTGCGTGCAATATTTGAACGCACTGATGATACTTTTTCCCAATCTCAATTTAAGCTTGCCAGAAAAGAAGTATATATCAAAAGCAGTAATTTCACTTCCGTTTTTCAACGAATTTTATCCGAACCAAAAAGCAAAAGATTACATTCGGAAAAGTTACATGAACTTACCATCTTAAACAATCAACTTACCTCCTACTTTGCCACACTCTCGTATCAGCATGGTACAAAAGACGAATTAAACGAGGAACAAAAAAGGTGGATTCGCTCTATTTATCATTTATTGAATGATGCGCATAAAAAAATAATTCCGGATGCAGAAAAAAATGAGATTCGATTTCGAAAAGGAACTTTAAACAGCCAGCTGAATATTGATTTTTTAAATGCAATTCATCAAACAGCATCTGACTTTTTAAAGAATATACCAAATCAAAAATAAATGAACTTAGTTACGGATTTATTAAAAGAAAACAGCAAACGAAACATTGTTGCTATTGCACAATATATATTAAAAGATGAGAGTAAATTTAGTGAATTAATTACGCTTCTTTCATCAGAAAATACAAAGATAGTACAACGAGCAAGTTGGGTTTTAAGTAATGTAATAGATAATAACACATTATACTTAATTGAACCGTATTGTGATAAACTTTTAAAACTTATTTCCAAACAAAAACATCCGGCATACAAACGAAATTTACTCCATATTATTAGAATGTTGGATACAATACCTGAAAAAATTCAATCGGATGTTTTGGAGTTGTGTATAAATACCGCAACTAATCATCAGGAAACTGCCGCAAACAGAGCATTTGCCATTCATATTTTAGGGAAATTATGTGTAATTCATCCCGAATTAATCAATGAAACTATTGGTATTATTGAACCTTTAATAGAGCATAACTTACCTTCAATCCGCTCTAGCGCAAAGCATACCATTAAAAAAATTACTAAGAATAAAAAAATATTTACTTAACTTTCAGCTATGTTAAAAAAGATATTAATTGGAAGTGCTGTTACGTTAATGTTATTAGCCGGTATATTAGCCTATATGCGTTCTGCTACTAAAAAGCATAGCCCAAGTGCAATAGCAGAATATAACATGAATGCAGTAAAAATTGAAGTTAAATATTGCAGACCTTTCAAAAAAAATAGAATAATTTTTGGAGATAAAATTACTGGAGCACTTCAACCATACGGGGAATATTGGCGTGTTGGTGCAAACGAGGCCACAATATTTAATACAAGTACCGATCTAAAAATAGGAAATAACAGTTTGCCAAAAGGGCAATATGCGCTTTATGCAATACCCGAAAAAGATACTTGGATAATTGCATTTAACACAGAATACGAAAGATGGGGAGCTACACCTCCGGATACTAACAACGATGTATTACGAGTTGAAGTACCAAGCATTGAACAAAATTATATTCAAGAACAATTTATCATTACCTTTGAACCCAACGATAGCCTAATTAATCTTGTATTGAATTGGGATAACGTAAAGATAAAATTACCTTTAGAACCATTACCAAAAGCAGAAAAATAAATTTTATACAACGAATGATAAAAACAATTAGATTAAATCACTTAATACTTTTAATACTTTTATTCTTTCTTTCTACTAAAACCCAAGCTCAACAATCCACTTTTGACATTATAAATTTAGGCGATAAGATAAATTCCGCTTCGGCTGAACTAAACCCTATAATTAGTGTTGATGGAAAGCGAATTTATTTTGTACGATCAAATCATCCGGAAAACAACAACCCAACTGATGGACAAGATATATGGATGAGTACAAAAGATGAATTTGGCAATTGGACTCCGGCAATTTTGATGGATAAGCAACTTAACAGCCAACAGTACAATACCGTTTTTTATGTAAATACACCTGGGAATAAAATGCTAATAGGAGGCTATTTTAAAGATGGTATTTATTGGGGTCCTGGGTTTTCATTTGTTGAAAAAATTAATGACAATTGGGGAACACCATACCCATTACAAATAAAACATTTCGATAAAATGTTTGCCGGAGTAAGTTCATCCGTATATATGACAGCAGATAATAATGTGATGATATTGAGTTTTAGTGAACAAGAAAATGGCAAAGAAAATGACTTATATGTATGCACTCGAATAAAAGAAAACAAATGGAGTCAACCAATAAAAATTAACAGCATCAATACTACATACGATGAATCTACACCATTTTTGGCAGCAGATGGCGTTTCACTGTATTTTAGTAGTAACCGTCCAGGAGGATTTGGGAAAAACGATATTTACCTAACAAAACGATTAGACGATAGCTGGAAAAACTGGAGTGAGCCAATAAACTTAGGCGCACAAATAAATACCGACCAATGGGATGGTTATTACACTTTGCCTGCAAGTGGAAATGTAGCCTACATGGTTTCATACAAAAACACTTTAGGTAAAGCCGATATTGTTGAGATTAAATTACACAAAGACGCTAAACCAAATCCGGTAGCACTTGTAAAAGGCAAAATATTGGATGGAAAAACTAACAACAAAATAGTTGCAGAGTTTACTTACGAAGAATTACCAAATACTAATCCGAATTCAATTAAAAGTTTTTGGAGCAAAAGTGGAGAGTTTCAGATTGTATTACCTTATGGCAAAAACTATAGCATATCAACTAAAGCTGCCGGGTATTTACCTGCCTCACTTAACATAGATTTAACCAATCCCGGAAGTTATAATGAAATAGAAAAAGACTTGATTATGCTACCCATTGAGACCGGTCAAATACTTCGCTTAAATAATATCTTTTTTGATGAGTACAGTGCAACACTAAAAGAAGAATCGAAACCGGAATTAAACAGAATGGTAAAATTACTCAAAGAAAAACCGGAATTAATCATAGAAATATCAGGACATACGGATGCTGTTGGTGATGATAATGACAATCAAATACTGAGTGAAAAACGAGCTGCATCTGTAAAAGATTATCTAATTGCAAAAGGGATAAAACCTAACCGATTGCAAAGTGCAGGATATGGCGAAACTCAACCCTTTGCTGATAACAATAACGATATAGACAGGCAACAAAACAGACGAGTAGAATTTAAAATCCTGAAAAAGTAAGCATGTAGTTTGCAAAAAATTTTTGATGAGAGGGCAGCAATTGTATGCCCTCTTTTTTTGTTATATCAATATGCCCATTAATGTCATCTGCACAACCATACCAAGGCTCTAAACATAAAAAATGATGGCATCCTTTTTTGGTCCAAACTGCAAAAAACGGAAACCCTTTGAAACTCATGTTTATTCCATAATTACTTTTTAGATGTTGTAATTTTATACGTGTTGATTGCAGATTTTTAAATACAATTGCATCTTTATCAAACAGTGTTTCATTCAATGCTAATTCGTTTAAATTAGTTCCTAAAACCTCTGTTGTATGATTAAACAGTCCATTTTCTAATAAGTGCCTAGTAAAATTTTCTTTATCGGCAAATACTAATTTCCATTCATCCAAAGCTGCTCCCGGTAAGTTAAATCCGGGATGAGCGCCAATACTAAATGGCATAATTACATCGCCTAAATTAAATACTTCATAACTACAAATCAGGCTATCCTCTACCCATTCATACGACAAAATCAATTTAAAACTGAACGGGTATTTAGACAAAGTATTATCAGAACTAATTAACTGCAACGATACTTTAGATGTATCCTGCTGTACAATTGAGAACTCACAATCGCGAGCAAAACCATGTTGTGTTAACGGAAAACTTTTACCATTCACTTGTAACAAATCATTTTTAACCTTTCCTACAATAGGAAACAAAACGGGAGATGTGCGTTGCCAAAAAATCGGATCGGCTTGCCACATAAATTCAGTATTTGTACTTACTTGAATTACACTTTTCAACTCAGCACCAAGAGGTGAAATAGTTGCTTTAAAATTATCACTTTTAATCTCAATATTAGAATTCATAATTTGTTATTTAATGAAACGAATTATTAAAATTTCAATACACACAAAACACAAAGCTGCTAACACAAACCATCGCCATAGCTGCTCCCCTTTCAGTTGCATGGTAAGTTGCGCTCCAAGTACCTTAGCATCTTTTATATTTACATCTGCGTTTTTATTATTACTTATTGCTGATTGTATTTCTGAATTATTCCAAAAGTCCAACTTGCTTTCGTTTCTATTATAATTTATTGCAAACGTAAAAATAGGATTATTGTTTTGCTTTAAAAACACATCATACCATCCATCCAAATTTAGCATATCGGTACTGATGACTTGCTGTTGTTGCCATTTAGAAACTTCGGTAACATACTCTTGTTTATCGCCTTTTATTTGTATTAGTTTTTCATCTCCTGATACTTTTTCAGGTAAAACTACAAATGGTGTTTGTTTTAATACTGCATACAATTGTTTATGTTTTTGATTTCCTATTGCAAAATTTAGAAACATTGGTACAATTAAACTATGGTTAGGCAAATTGCTATACATGGGATCTAAAGGCAATGCAAGCATATATACTTTACCGTTTTTTACAATGGATTGCCACAAAAGCGATGCCCCGTTATTTAACTCAATAAGTGAATTACCGCGAGTATTTGCATTAATTTGCAAAGGGTAATAGGCTTTCACTTTAGGTAAATCCATTTGATTGTTAGATTTAGTAAAAACCTTTTCAAACAATACCGATTGCTTGTTGATGTGAGTTACTTGCAGCTCCTGCGAAACCTTTGCAGCATATAATGGAAGTGCATTACGCGAGCAAAAATCATGTAATCCTTCCGATAACGAATTACCGGGAATTAATACAATCTGTCCTCCATTTTCTAAATACTCATCCAACTTTAAACTAAGACCTGAGCTAATTGCATCCACCTCATTCAAAACAACAAGTTGGTATTTAGCCATCTCCTGATAGTTAATATTAGTTACTGTATTTTGCACAAGTTCGTAATCAGCATCCTCAGCAAATATTGATTGTATGTATTTATTTGGTGTGTTACCAATTACTAATACTCTGTTTTTATCAGTAGGCTTAAATGCAAAGTACAACTGATTGTCAAATGCAATAGGAAAATCATTTAAAGTTACAATTCCATTTTGCCAACCGCTTTGATTACAAGTGATATTCAATGAAAATTCATCACTTTCATTTGCTCCTAACTTAATATTTAGCAAACCCTTTTGCACTCCATTCAACAAAACCTTCATCACAACTCCTTCTACACTTTCATTACCATGATTTGTAACTTTAACTTTAGCTACTATAGGTGTATTAATTTTAATATTAGGCGAAACAAAATATATACTATCTACACTTAAATTTTGAATAGTAGATGAATGAATAGGGATAAAAGTAGTATGTATTGAACTATCGGTATTAGTAGTTACTAAAGTGGTAAACTGTGATTTTTGAAAATCAGATATGTAATAAACAGATTTATATGCTTCGGACTTTTGTAAAAAACTTTCCTGTTTATCCTGTATTGTATTTAAGGAAACCGAAGCAACTGATGGCTCAATTGCATCAATTTTTTCAATAGCTTCTGATTGTGTAAGTGCCCTTTGTTCCGTTGCTAATAAATTATTTGTTAATATCTGAAATCTGTCGTTTGAAGTATATGCACCAATTATTGCGCGAGCTTTTGATTTTGCAATTTCTAAATACGGACCATCATTACCTTGTGCCTGCATGCTCATGCTATTATCCACAAAAACGCTTATACTCTTTACCCCAGAGACATTTGCTATGTCTGAATGTGGTATAAATGGCTGTGCAAACGCTAAAACTAAAGATGCAACTGCAAGAACTCTAGCAGCTAACAACAGCCAATCTTTTATCTTTTGTTTGGATTTATTTTGCTCTTGCAATTGTTTTAAAAAACGAACATCACTAAATACAACTCGCTTGTATTTTCTAAAATGAAACAAGTGAATTATGATTGGTATAGATACCAATAGTAACGCCCAAAGAAATGATGGATAAACAAAAACCATTTTATTGATGAATAATTATTGCTTTGAGATTTGTTTAAGTTCTTCCAATAATAAAACATTTAAGTTTTTTATTTTACCATTTGGCAGCTTTATTTGATAGGGCTTATTAGTAGCAATTGAATGTGTTGCATACTTTGATATAAATTCCTCAGCAGTTAAGTTTACTAATTTTGATTTCCTCCAATTCATACGAATATGTTCAGCAGCTTGCAGCGAATTATATGCTTTTTTATTAATTAAGATTACACCTTCTTGTTTGGCAATAAAAGCAATTAACCAATCTATTTTCTGTTTCTCATTAAGTGGCTTAGATTGCTGGTAAACATCCATTGCTACTGTATTTGAAGAATAAACAAAAAGCATTGAAA
>JACFNJ010000376.1:483-1120 GCA_019454865.1 Bacteroidia bacterium | reverse complement strand
ACGGCTCACCAATCGGCGAAAATGCATGACCCTCGTTAGTCGTCTCAAGAAAATTTTTGTCAGTCAAACTCTTGCCGTATTGGGGATGGCCCGCGAGAATCTGCAAAACCACTTTGCGCAAAAATAATTTCACCGCCATGTCAACACCCAGCGAAACCGAAATATGTAACATACCAGCCCGCTCGTGCAAAATGTTATACAACTGTTCGTGCAGCTGAAGCGAAAACTTACGGTATGCTTTTTCGTGAGCTTCAGGCAACCCCGCTTCAGCTCTTGAAACTCTCTCGGTACAAAGCTCGTTTGTTCTTAAGGCGAGCTGCTTGCAATCTTGCCTGCGTGCAGACAAACTTTTTTGAACACACTTTTCTTCTTGCACACCCGTACTTGCTTGTGGGATCGCACCACCTTGCACACCTGTACTTGCTGGAGGGATTGCATCACCTTGTGCACCTGTGTCCGCTGGTGAAGTTGCACCACCTCGTGCACTTGCACTTGCTGGTGGGATCGCACCACTTTGTGCACCTGCGCTTGCTGGTGGGATCGCAACTCATGCCACAACTGCTCATCAACGATCAAAGGAATAGAAATGTTCTCCAGAAATAGCTTGATTGATATCATCACATTGTGCGCCTGTACT
>JACFNJ010000376.1:0-473 GCA_019454865.1 Bacteroidia bacterium | reverse complement strand
GCACTTGCTGGAGGGATGGCACCACCTTGCACACCTGTACTTGCTGGAGGGATCGCACCACCTTGCACACTTACGGTTGCCTGTGTAATCGCATCACCTTGTGCACTCTCGTTTGCTTGTGAAATCGCATCGCCTTGCACGCCTACCCCTGCTGGTGAAAATATCTCTCTTGAGATTGTAAATTCTGTTTGTCCGCAAGATCCATCCAAGTGATTTTTGTACTTCGATTTATAGGTGACTTTTTTGTTGTAACGTTTTGCCATCGGGCGCAGCTCGGGTGTGACACTCGTCGTTTTATTGAGCAGCATGCCAACACAAGCTTGCAACAAAGTATTTGCCGAAATGTTGAGGCTCAGCTTTTTGAGTTTTTTTGTGTAGGTGAACAACCGCAGGGCGTTCCAGCGGGAGAGCGAAACACTGGTCTTGAGCGTTCCCGATTTCAGCGGCACACGAATGGGGCGGGTCAATTTATT
>JACFNJ010000103.1 GCA_019454865.1 Bacteroidia bacterium | reverse complement strand
CGGAAAAGATTATAAATATGCGCATGATTATGCCAATAATTTTGTTGCAGTTGAGTTTTTGCCTGATGAAATTAAAGGAACTACTTTTTATGAACCCGGTGATAATACTAGAGAAAACGAACAACGGAATTTTTTAAAAACAAGATGGCAAAAGAAGTATAACTACTAAATCAATCGGAAATAAAATTAATATACAAATTATTAATTGTAGTCCTACCCTATTTCTTTACAACCTTTATTGCTTGAATGCGCGATGTAACATGAAGTTTGCTGTATATCTTGGTTACATTATTACGAATAGTATTGGGGCTTAGCTTTAATTGTGCCGCAATTTCTTTGTACTCCAACCCTTCAACAAGTAGTGTTAAAATTTCTTTTTCACGTTCAGTTAGTTTATAAGCAGTGTTTTCTTCTACATCGTTCGAGTTTTTTGACAGATTAGTATTTGTAAGCAAATTCAAAACCTTACGTGCTATACTTGGAGATAAGGGAGCACTTTCGCCATTTAATAAACTATTTATTGCTTCTTTAATTTTTTCGATAGACTCATCTTTTAATAAGTAGCCATCAGCTCCTGCTTTTATGGCATTAAATATCTTTTCGTCTTCATCAAAAATTGTGAGCATTAAATAACGAGATTTCGCATAACGTAATTTACTTTCTTCTACTGCTTTTATCCCATTCATTATCGGCATATCAATATCCATTAATACTACATCAGGTTCGATGGAATTTCTTGCCTCGCGCATTTTTTCCAAAAAATCTTTGCCATTTTCAGCCGTAAACAACACTTCAAATTCAGGCATAGAATTAAACCTATCCCTTAAGGTATTCCGAATACTTTTATTATCATCAACTATGGCTAAATATACTTTCATCTGTAACTCTTCAAAAATATTGAAATTGAATATCTGTGGAAATAGTACACTTATACTATAAGTTCATAGGTTGTTCCTTTGTTTAATTGTGTGCTTAAATTTACTGTAATACCAAACTCATTAGCACGTTTCTTAATATTTTGTAACCCATACTTGTTCGCACATTCTTGCTTTGTATCAAACCCAACTCCATTATCACTAATAGTTATTTTCAATTGCGTACCTACACATACAATTTCAATATTAATATCCTTTGCATTTGCATACTTAAAAGCATTATTCAAAATTTCTTGACATATCCGATAGAGATTAAGACCTAATAATGCATTCAATTCTTTTTGTTTTTTTATTTCTTCTTTAAAGTGAATTTTAACCTGGCTATGTTTAAACAAATTCTTTACAAAAACTTTTAATTTATCTGAAAAATCTTGTGCTGAAATATTTGCATCACTTATAGCCCATATCGTTTCACGCAGGCTACTAATCACACTTTTTACCGATTGCGTAATACTTTCTGTTATCTCTATTTGTTTCTCTTTCTTTACTTCATTTATCCCGTCTAACGAATAAATAATATAGGACAGCTGCCCGCCAACATTGTCATGTAGGTCTCTTGCAATGCGCTCTTTCTCTTGTTGTAAATTTTGTAAAAAGACTAACTCTTGCTGTTTTTTCACATATCTGTTTCTGTTGAAAATCCATAAAACAACTACAACAGATAACAAAACCAATATCACTAAAATTACTACTATTAAACTATTCTGCTCATTTTTCTTTTGTAACAATATATTCTCATTTTCTTTTGCTTCGGTATTATACATAGTTTCAAATTTGGCTATGTTAATTGCTTTTTCTGCTTGCAACACCGAATCTTTGAAATGAAACCACTGCAACATATACATTCGTGCTGTAGTATCGCGTAGCATAATTAAGCATTCTGCTTTACCACGATATGCATTTAAAATTGCTTCTCTGTTTCCTGTTTCAAGATAAAGTTCAATGGCTTTATTAATATGTTCCAATGCCGACACATAATCTTTTTTATAAAAGAAAGCATAGTTGTATCTTTTGCTTTCTGCAAAAGCTAACATGCTTTTATTATCAGATAAATGAGCGTATTTAGCGGCTTCATTAATCATGTATTCAATTTTTTCCCTATCAGTTGATGTGTTCAAATACAATTCAGCCAGAGTGGAATACGTTTGAGAAAGATGAGCATAATCTTTAGCTTTTAGCATTAAATCAATTGCAGTATGTGCGTATTTTTCTGCTGAATCTATAATTTCAGCTTCTATATATAATGCTCCTAAAAAATAATTTGCTTGCGATAGCAACGAGTCGTTATGCGCATTGCGTGCTGCATATAGTGCGTTGTATGTCCATTTTAAGGCTGCTGCTTTATCATACAAAAAATAGTTACATCTTGCCAATGAAAGCGATATACTGGAAAATGCTGCTGAGTTATTTTCTTTTTCAGCAATTTGTAATGCGTGATAATATGTTTCTTGTGCTATTACATAATTATTTTGCTTGTAATATTGGTGGGCTTGGTTTACTAAACTATCAATGGTAGTGCCAAACACCGGAAACAATGCGAATAAAGTATAAGAAATAAATAAAACCCACCCTTTGTACATACAGCAAATGTAAGTAAAGCCTAGTATTTTACTTTATAGTACATCCGTACTATTTTAAAGCAATTAATTGAAACCGAATATTGTATTGTTATTAACATACAACCATTTAATAAAATAAATATTATGAAAAAAAATCTACTACAATCCATTTTAATTACTGCATGTGTAGCAACTACTATTAATGCAAATGCACAAGTTGCACTAACTAAAACCTTACCACCTGTTGGTACCAAATATTACCACGCATTAAATATGGTATCTAAACTTGGCTACTCACAACCCGACTCCGGTATTGGTAAAACATGGGATTTCAGCAATATGAATTTATCGGCTTTTATAAAGGTTAAAGATGTAGAAGTAATTTCTGCTGACTCTGTTCCTCAAGACCTTAAAGACTCATTGCCTACAGCAAGTTTTTTTACTAAAGAAACAGCAAACTCATTTGTAACCTATCAATGTTATTCAGTATCTAATGATTCATTTTATTACGAAGGATCTAAAAACAATAACAATATTGGTAAAATGCGTTTGTTAGATTTCATCTTTAACCTTCCTTTTGGTAATACATACACTTATGTAAATTTAGGCTATAGATATACCGGCTCCGGAACATTAAAGTTAGGAACCCATACTTTTAACGATGTAGCGATGTTTAAGTCATTACCGCGTGAAAGTGCTCCTAATACATTCACTTATATATTTTATCAAATCAGTCCATATTATCAACGCATAGCAAGTATTACTTTTGACGAATCCGGGTATTTAAATACCAATGTTTATTTAACCGGAAGTGGTTCAACGGGCATAGCTGATGTTAATAACGAACTTTCGTTTGATGTTTATCCAAACCCAGCTTCCAATTTCATAAATTTAAATAATCTACCAAAGTCAGCATCAATTACTATTACAGATATTAGTGGCAAATCTATTTACCAAACATCATTGGATAATGATAAGCAAACACAAATAAACACTACTGAATGGAAGAACGGAGTGTATTTTATACAAGTAAAACACAATAATTCGGTTTTAAACAAAAAAGTAGTTATTGCTAAATAAAACTCTATATTAAATAATACATTAAACCTTTTAATTAAAAACCTCGAAATGAAAATTTCGGGGTTTTTTGTTTACAAATCCCAATACACATCACCGACTTTGTTTCACATTGTTTATGTTAAATAAAATGAAATATTTTTTAAGTATTTTTTAGCTTTTTTAAGCTCAAATTTGCACAAAATATAAATTCAAATAATAGTTAATTATAGTTACAAATTTTATGCGATTACTATCAATCTTTTCAATGTTTATGCTATGTACAGCAGTTTATGCTCAAAATAATACCAAACGAGTACTTTTTTTAGGAAACAGTTATACAGAGGTTAATAATTTACCTCAAATGTTTACACAGGTTGCACTTTCAACCGGAGATACTATAATTACGGATAAAAACACACCAGGTGGCTATACGCTTATGGGGCATTCAACCAATGTATCTTCATTAACTAAAATACAAGCAGGCAATTGGGACTACATGGTTTTACAAGAACAAAGCCAATTACCATCTTTTGGTATTGAGCAGGTTAAAAATGAAGTTTTTCCATTTGCATTTGCTTTAGACAGCATTTTTAACTCATACAATCCGTGTGGGGAAACTGTGTTTTACATGACTTGGGGAAGAAAAAACGGGGATGCTTCCAATTGCCCTTATTTCCCAGTATTGTGTACCTACGAAGGAATGGATAGCATGTTAAACTTGCGTTACAGAATGATGGCAGACAGCAATAATGCTATATTGTCTCCGGTGGGTGCTGTTTGGAATTATATTCGTAAAAATCATCCTGAAATTGAATTATACCAAGCAGATGAAAGCCACCCGTCAGTAGCAGGAACTTATGCGGCAGCATGTACTTTTTATGCTGCATTATTAAAAAAAGACCCCACTCTAATAACCTTTAGTGCATATTTACAAAATAATGTAGCTAATAAAATCAAAGATGCAGCAAAGTTGGTTGTATTTGATAGTTTATTAAAATGGCATATAGGAGAATATATACCTAAAGCTAAATTCAGTTTCAATTTTTCTGAAACTAAAAAAATTGAATTTTCAAACCAATCAACCAATGCTACTTCCTATCTATGGAGTTTTGGAGATGGCGATACTTCTACCCTTTATCAACCTAATCATACTTATGCAAGTAGCGGAAAATATACCGTAAGATTAATTGCACAAAAATGCAACCAATACGATACAACATATCAAGAGGTGCAAATTTCTTCTGTTGGTGTAAACGAACACTCAAGCATAAATAAAATTAATGTGTTTCCTAATCCTGCAAAAAACACATTAACAGTTTCTACAAATAACAATTTACAAATAAAAATTTATAATGCTCTAGGCTCTTTAGTTTTAACACAAAGTATTGACAAGGGAGAAAACACAATTGATATTAGTAGGTTGCCACTTGGGTTGTATTTTTTATATACCGACAAAGGCAACTATACCAAATTTGTTAAAAAATAAAACCCTAAAAAGGAAAGCGCAGGCTAAAAGCCTGAGCCTCCTATAGCCCTATACAAATTAACTAATGCAATTTGATGTCGTAACTCCAATTCTATTAAATCAATTTGGGATTGCAATGCGTTTTTTTGTACCGTTATCACTTCTAAGTATGTTGCTCTGCCTGCTGCAAAAAGTTCATCAACGGTGTTAATAGATTTTACTAAAGTTTGCACTTCTTGCTGTTTTAATCGTGCTATTTCGCTAACATTTTTAATGGTATTTATTGCAGCAAATACTTCAGTAAATGCTCCTATCGTTACTTTTTCATACTGCAAATATGCCCTTTTTTGATTTGCTTTGGATTGAAGTAACTCGGCTTTAAGCTTTTTACGAGCAAATATAGGTTGCGTTATTCCTCCCAATACGTTTATTGCTAAAGATGCCGGATTTTCCAACAACAATACAGCATCAAATGCAGCCATTCCAATATCAGCAGTAATTGTTAAATTTGGATAAAAAGCAGCCTTAGCCGAGTTGACATCCGCTTTTGCTGCTCTCAATTCAAATTCAGCTTGTTTTATATCTGCACGGTTTTGTAATAAATACGAAGGTACTCCAACGGAAAACGAACCCAATTTGGGCGCATAAAACTGTGTATCCAAATGTAATTGTGTAGGCAACTTGCCACATATTGAGGAAATTGCATTTCCACACAATTGGCGTTTTTCCCATGCTTCAGCTTCCATAGCTTTTGAACTCTGCAATTGTGCCATAAGTAATTCTACTGCCAACTCATTAGCTCTTCCCATTTCTTTTTGCTGCAATACTATTTCCAAAGCGGCTTGTTGCAATTCAATATTATCTCGCAATATTTCTAATTGATGATTTAGAGCTAACCATTCAAAATATCCAGCTGCAACGGTAGTTACTATTTGGGTAGTTAAATATTTCTTTTCCCAAACTTTGGATTGTGCGGTAAAAAGTGCTGCTTTTTTCTTATTATTTAGTTTTTGCCAAACATCTAATTCCCATGTAAATTGAGTTCCAAAATAAAAATCTTTTAGTGGCTCCGGTATTTTCATATTACCGGTATTTAATGGTGATAATTTACTATCTTCTAACCCAAAACCATCTAATGAATATTTAGAAAGTCGGCTAGCCGATACTCCACCATTTATGGATGCATTAGGCAACCAAACAAACTTTGCTGCCTTAAGTTGAGCATTTGCCATTTTTATATTTTCAGCAGCAATACGCAAATCAAAGTTGAATGTTAATGCAGTATCTATTAATTGGCTGAGTTGCTTATCACCTCTAATAAACGCCCAAGCTGAACTATCTTTTACTTGTATGGTATCGGCATTTAAATTACTATAATTGTCAGGCAATACTTGTAGTTTTTCTGCTGTATTGGATTGTGTAATACTACATGCACCAAGAAACATCAAGCCTGTAAAAAAACAAATAAATTTATTCAATCGCATATTATTGATTTTTACTTTTAACACCACCCATCAAAATATATAAACCAGGCACTAATACTACTCCTGCTATAGTTCCAATTAACATACCCCCTGCCGCAGCCGTACCTATTGTTTGGTTTCCAATAGCACCTGCACCACTTGCCATCATTAGCGGTATAAGTCCGGCTATAAATGCAAACGATGTCATCAATATTGGTCGTAACCGCGACACACCCCCTTCTAAAGCTGCTTGTATAAGTGTTGCGCCCTCTTTTTGTTTTAATATCGCAAACTCTACTATCAAAATTGCATTTTTACCTAACAACCCAATAAGCATAACCATTGCTACTTGTGCATAAATATTGTTCTCAAGCCCCATATTCCATAGTAAAAACATAGAGCCAAATACACCAGCCGGCAAGGATAACAATACCGGAATGGGCAATAAAAAGCTTTCGTATTGTGCAGCTAAAAGTAGATACACAAAAACAATACATAATAAAAAGATGAAAATAACTTGATTGCCGGATTCTATTTCTTCTTTTGTAATACCCGACCATTGATAAGTGTAACCTCGCGGTAGTGTTGCTTTTGCCACTTCTTCTACTGCTTTAATTGCATCGCCACTACTGTAACCATTAGCAGGTTCACCGTTAATCATTGCAGAATAATACATATTAAAACGATTTACCTGCTCTGGTCCATAAACCCTTTCTATATGGCTAAACAATGAATAAGGCACCATTTCGCCCCATTGATTTTTCACTTTAAACAGCAATACATCTTCAGGCTCGGCACGTTTGTTTGGAGCAGCCTGTAGCATTACTTTATACATTTGTCCGAAGCGTATAAAGTTTGTTGCATAATAACTACCAATTAAGGTTTGTAAATTACTTAAAGCCATATCAGCAGAAACGCCTTTTTTAGCAGCCATATCTTGGTCAATATGTATTAAGTATTGCGGAAAAGTAGGATTGAACGTAGTAAATGTGTTTTTTACTTCTTTTCGTTTTTCAATTTCACTTATTAATTTCTTACTAACAGAAAAAGTTTCCGTTAAATTACCTTTACCGGTTTTATCAATTAACCGAAACTCGTATCCACTGGCATTACCAAAACCCGGCACAGGTGGTGGAGGCAAAAATTGAATCTCGGCATCTTTAATGTGCTTAGTTTTGGTTTCAAGTTCTACAATTAATTCATTAGCGTTTTTCTTTCTATCCTTCCATGGTTTTAAGCTAATTGTACTCATCCCGAACGAAGGACTGATGCCTTCAGTTATCATACTGTACCCTGCTAAAGATGAAACAGATTCTACTTCGGGCATTTGCTTTACCACAGCGTCTATTTCTTTCATTACGTTTTCTGTACGTTCTAAGGTTGCACCTACCGGAGTAGTTACACTGGCATATATTGTACCTTGATCTTCTGTTGGAATAAAACCTGTAGGCAAAATCTTAGCTACACCAAAGGTAGCTATTGAAAAAAATACTAATGCACCATAAAGTACAATACGCTTATTAAACACATAACTCAATACATTAGCATACTTAGCAGATATTTTGTCGTAGGTTGAATTGAATTTAACAAAAAATTGCTGTAACCATCCTTTGTGTTTTGCATTGGAGGTATGATGCGGCTTGAGCATTAAAGCACACAATGCCGGTGTTAAGGTTAATGCATTTATTCCTGAAATTACAATTGATATTGCCATTGTGATTGAGAACTGTCGATAAAATACACCAACCGGTCCACTTAAAAATGCAACAGGAATAAATACAGCCGACATTACCAAAGTAATTGCCACAATTGCCCCTCCTATTTCTTCCATTGCTTCAATGGTAGCTACTTTGGCAGTTAATTTTTTTTCTTCCATTTTAGCATGTATCGCTTCTACCACTACTATGGCATTATCTACCACAATTCCAATAGCAAGTACCAATGCAAATAATGTTAATAGGTTAATAGAAAAGCCAAACAACTGCATAAATGTGAATGTACCTACCAACGAAACAGGTACAGCCAAAACAGGTATCAAAGTTGATCGCCAATCTTGTAAAAACACAAACACAACCAATGCCACCAATAAAAATGCTTCTAATAATGTTTTTAATACTTCTGCTATGGATGCGTCAATAAATCGAGATACATCATAACTAATAGAATACTCCATACCGGAAGGAAAACTCTGTATCTTAAGTTCATTCAGTTTCTCTTTAATATTATCAATTACTTCGCTGGCATTTGAACCCGGTCTTTGTTTTAATACTAATGTAGCCGAAGGTTTTCCGTTTTCTTTGGAAACTACATCATAACCTAATGACCCAAATTCTATATCTGCAACATCGCGTAAGCGTAGCAACTCACCATTTTTTGATGAACGAATAACCATTTGCTCGTATTGTTCCTTTTGGGTAAATTTTCCGGTATAACGTAACACATACTGTAAGGATT
>JACFNJ010000375.1 GCA_019454865.1 Bacteroidia bacterium | reverse complement strand
ACTCGCCTGCGGGGGCTGCTGGGAACCGATGCTCTGCAACATGGCGAAGGCCTGATTTTAGCCGGTGAAAAAAGCATACACACGCTGTTTATGAGGTTCCCCATTGATGTGGTGTATGTTGATAAAGATTATTCCGTTATTCGCACAACACCAAATATGGTGCCTTATCGCCTGGGGCCGTTTGTGGCCCGGTCGGCCTATGTGCTGGAGATGCCGGTGGGTGTTATTACCCAAACCTCTACTCAGGTGGGCGATCAGCTAAAATTTGAAGTTTAGATAGCCGCCGATCAGCTCGCCAAATTCTCACAAAGGTGTGATTATCCATGCCGGCAAGCTGGATACAACAATCCGGTCAATTTTTACTCGACTTATTGCTGCCCCCTCGCTGCTTTCATTGCGAAGCCGCAGGTAGTTGGCTGTGCGATGAATGTTTCAACCAAATTCAGTTTATTGATACTGCTGTTTGCCACCGGTGTGGTACACCCATCGACGCCACTTTGAAATGTCAGCAATGCTTTATTCACCCTTTGCAGTACATCGACGGAATCAGATCGGCCGCTTATTTTGATGATAACCCGATTCGGTCGGCAATCCATCAGCTCAAATATAGAAACCACAAAGCGGTAGCGGCTGTTTTGGCCCAATTTTTGGCCGATACAGTTGCCCGCCACCAGTTGGCCGCCGACGTGATTGTCCCGGTGCCGTTGCATCGATCCCGGCAAAAGGCGCGCGGTTATAATCAAAGCTATCTCCTGGCAAAACATTTGGGTGATTTGCTAAATTTGCCGGTTAATACTACAACATTGGAACGAACCCGCCAGACAAAATCTCAAATGTCGTTGGGGGTACAGGAAAGACGCCAAAATGTAGCCGATGCGTTTGCCGCTCACAACAATCGGTTGGCCGGCCAGAGGGTATTTCTCATTGATGATGTGTGCACTACTGGAGCCACGTCAGACGCTTGCGCCGCGGCGCTCAAAGCGGGCAACGCTGCCACGGTGTGGGGCTTAACGCTGGCCAAGGCTCTTTAATCCAAAAATCTTTGTCCGAGAAAGGAAAGAAAAATGCAAGTTGTTCTAAAAGGCAAAAACTTTGTTATTTCAGATCGGATTCGGGACTACGTA
>JACFNJ010000102.1 GCA_019454865.1 Bacteroidia bacterium | reverse complement strand
AAATTGCCAATGGGTGGGAATAAGTATGGGTTGCCTCCGGGACCGCCTGAGCTTGGAGGTCCAACAACTACATCAACTCTGCCTAATGGACCAGTATTTTCAGAAGATACCGCAGTTGCAGGACCACCAATTATAGTACTTTGATATAGCAATCTACTTATTACTACAGGAGTTCCTAAAATACTAGAATTAAAAGGGCCTGCCGGAGTTGCATAGGATTGCGAAAGATTTGAGCCACTAATTACTGTTGCAAAAATCCCAATAATATCGCCTTGCTTTATATCTAAATTTACAACTGCTGGTGTGCCGCCAGTGTAATTAGCTAAATAAGCCAAGTTAGTAGGGGTAATCGTGGCTGCATAAGCAGGTGGTAAACTTGCAAACTTCATAATTTGAATGTATTGATTTGCTGAGCCTAATACACTTGGTGCTTTTACACTAATCAATTTAAAATCTACGGGTGCTGTAAAATAAAAACCACGAGTTTGAGCTGCCGTATAAACACTACCATGATTAGGCATAGGCATCAAAGTTTGTGCATTAACCTGTATTGTTAGAATTGTTAAGATGAAAACAATTAGTAAACTTTTAATTTTCATATTTATTCTTTTTTAAAATAATGATTTGTTGAAACTTCAGAATATCAAATATATTAATATCAATTAAAAACACAATAGATTTGTTAATAATGAATTAAATTTATAGACATAATTAATATATATTTAATGAAACTATAATTTCATAAGGTTTAATTTTATTTGTAAAAGTATTTAAACTGTTATGGAAGAAATTATAGAATCAACACCTATTAATAATAAAACAAATGATGTAGCTTTTAAGGGTAAAGGATTTGAATTGTTGGGCATTTATATTATTAATTGGTTGTTAATATGTATAACACTTGGACTTTATTATCCATGGGCACGTGTAACAAAGCTTCGTTTTGTCTATCAAAATACGCTATTAAACAATACCGGGTTTGTATTTACCGGAAATGGCAAAGAATTGTTTAAAGGGTTTATTCGGTTTTACCTTGTTCTGGCATTCATAATTAGTATAAATATTTTTGCAACTACCACAGAGAGTATAGAAATTTATAGTATAGTAAAATTTCTTACACTTATTTTCTTTTTAATAATTGTTCCACTAGCAATTCATGGTGCATTGCGCTATCGGTTGTCTCGAACGAATTGGAGGGGAATTCATTTGGGATATCGGGGTGATCGTATCAGATTGTTGTGGGATTTTTGCATTGGTTATTTTCTTTTAAGTTTTACGTTTGGTATTTATACAAGTTGGTTTGTAAATAATATTAGGAAATATATTTTCCAGAATTTACGATTTGGAAACTTATATTTTGGGTATGATGGAAAAGGTATTGATTTATTTATTATAAATATTAAAGGAATATTTTTTAGCATCTTAACTTTAGGCATCTATTACTTTTGGTATCGTGCGGAGTATATTCGGTATTTTGCAAAACATATTTATATAAAACAATTTGAAAACACTGTGTATGTCAATGCTGAGTATAAAGGAAGTAGCTTGTTTATGCTCCATCTGGTATTTTTTTATACTTCTTTTTACATTAGGGCTTGGATATGCTTTTACTGAAATTAGAGCAATTAAATTTATAATTAATAATCTTACTATCCCAAGCGAAATTAACTTAGATGCAATTGACCAAACAGAAGATGATTATTCGGATGCGATAGGAGAAGATATTGTTGATTTTTTTGACTTAGGAATTGCATAGCATGGAAATAAACTGTAAAGCAAAATATTATAGTGGAAAATCTTCGGAAACGTTTATTGTAGATGTTAAAAGTAAAGAAGATGGATTGCTAATAGTTTTTCCAAATCAACAAGGGAAAGAATTTTTTTGGGAAAAGCAAAAAATCAAACAAATTGACATTTCAACGATACTATTGACCCTTCGGTATGGTGAGTCATTTCCTTTTGAACAATTAGAAATTACCGATCGAGATTTTATTTCACACTATAAGAGTAATTACAAAGTTGGAATTTTAAGCAGAATTCAATACTCAAGTTTAAAGCATGTACTATTATTTTGTATTTTACTTATTGGAATAATTTGGAGTATTTATGCTATTGTGGTACCGGCAATAACGGACTATGCAGCAGATAAATTTCCTAAAGAATATGAGATTGAATTAGGGAATAAAATTAAAGAAAATATTCTACTTACAGAGAAGATTGATTCCCCTAAAACGGAACTCATCAACCATTTTTTTAATCAGTTGCATATTGAGAAAGATTATCCAATAAATATTACAGTTGTAAAGTCGCCTATTGTAAATGCCTTTGCCATGCCAGGAGGTGGAATAGTTGTGTATGAAGGTATTTTAAATGGAATGAAAAGCAAGGAACAATTAGCTGCATTACTTGTGCATGAATTTTCTCATGTGCAATTGAAACATGCTACACGTAATATGTTTAGAAGTTTAGCAGGATACTTGTTTATTTCAATTTTCTTAGGTGATGTAAGTGGAATTTCAGCCATATTAATTCAAAATGCAAATGAGTTACGAAACTTAAGTTATAGCAGAGCATTAGAAACCGAAGCCGATAATAATGGGATGATTATTTTAAAGAATAATAAAATAAGTACTAATGGTTTTGTTGAGCTTTTTGAGTTGTTAAAAAATGATAGTAATAGTTTAAAAGTAAATGAAATTTTAAGTACGCATCCCGACTTGGAAAGTAGAATAAATAACACCGAGAAATTTTCAGAAGAACATAAATATCAAATTAGCAAAAATGATTCATTAGAATTTTATTTCAAGCAAATACAAGGTATGAAATA
The DNA here is from genome assembly GCA_019454865.1 of Bacteroidia bacterium. Lineage (GTDB taxonomy): Bacteria > Bacteroidota > Bacteroidia > UKL13-3 > UKL13-3 > UBA6183. The sequence goes on along the minus strand of JACFNJ010000102.1, from coordinate 6,166 downwards.
AATAACTTCATGCAATTTTGTTTGTTAATCTTTTAATGTACCATCGTTTTGAATTTTGTTTAATGCCATCATGTGCTTAAGTGTATCTTGCATTCCATCGGTACTTCCATCTAAGAAAATTACATTGCCTTTGCCGTTTTCAGCAAAATTCTTAATGGATTCTGTCCACATACTAAATAATAAAAATGATGCATCTAAGTCAGCTACTTTCATTTCTTTTGCTGCTTCACTCATGCCTTTTGCTACCTCCTGACGAAACAAAGCAACCCCTTGACCACGTAATTGCGCAGCTGTCCTTTCTGCCTCTGCTGCAATACGTATAGCATTACCATCAGCTTCTGCTGCCTTAGTTTTAGTAATTAATAAAGCCTGTCCTTCATTTTCGGCTGCTGCCTTTAGGTTACTTGAGGCTACAACTTGTGCCATGCTTTTACTTATTGCATCATCAAAAGTGATATCATTTAATTGCAAGTCTAGTAAATGATAACCCCATGTTTCAACTACTGCATCAATTCCTTCTTTTACGTATTCTACAATTTCTTTCCGTAATGATAATATTTCGGCCTGTTTCTTTGTTGCAACAAATCCACGAACACCGCCTTCAATAGTTCGTACTAAAGCAGTCATAAAATCGCGCTCATTTACGAACTTAAATGCTACATTTTTTAGAGTGTCCTCTTTGCTATCAATAACACTATAAAGTAACATTGCTTTAAAATAAACATTCGCTTGGTCTTGTGTGATTGCCTGAAAATCTAATTCAATAGAGCGGTTTTGTATTGATATTTTTTTGAATATAACTTCTAATAAAGGTATTCGAAAATTTAGTCCCGGATATAATATTCTGCGATATTTACCAAACATGGTTAAAACTGAAACTGTACCTTGCTGAACGGTAACTAAACCCGATAAAATAATTGCAACAAGTACCCCAAGTATTATTAGTGATGTCATAACATTATAATTTAATGGTATAAATATACGAAAAATTTATAATTTTTAAGGATTATCTTTTCTTGTTTCGGGATTTATTATTCTTCGGTTTGAAAGATTTTTTTGTTGAGGTGTTTTTAAATTTTAATGGTCTTTTTTCATTAGATGAATTTGCATTGCGAGGCTTGGGTTTTGAATGATTTATGTTGGTCTTTTTTTTATCTTTATTAATCGAATTTTTTCGTTCATCATTTTTGTCCGATTCTTTTATAAGTTCATAAATAGCGTTTACTTCATTATCCGTTAAGTTTCGCCATTCACCTACGGGGAGCTTTCCTAATTGAATATTCATTATTCGCACACGTTCCAGTTTTTTTACTTCATAACCAAAATGCTCGCACATTCTGCGAATTTGCCTATTCAATCCTTGTATTAATGTTATCCTGAACGTAAAGGTGCTTTCTTGTACTACTTTACATTTTTTAGTTACCACACCCAACATAGGTACACCATTCGACATACCTTGAATAAACTCTTCGGTAACAACTTTATTTACTGTTACTATATATTCTTTTTCATGATTATTTCCGGCACGTAAAATTTTATTCACTATATCTCCATCATTAGTTAAAAAAATTAATCCTTGTGAGTCTTTATCAAGTCTGCCAATAGGAAAAATTCGATCGGGATGATTTACAAAGCGTACTATGTTTTCTGCAACTCCTGATTCGGTAGTACTTGTAATTCCTACAGGTTTGTTTAATGCAATAAAAATTAATTTCTCTTTTTTGTATGGTTCTAAATGGTTTCCATTTACTACAACTCTTTCTCCCGGTTTTACAGTGTCGCCAATCTTTGCTTTTCTACCATTTATTGTTACGTTACCGTTTTCAATAAACCTATCTGCTTCACGCCTACTGCAAAGTCCGCTTGCACTTATGAATTTATTTAGCCTTATGCCTTCAGTTTCTTGCATGTGGTGTATTGGTTATTGCTTTGGAGTTAATTGAAATAATTTCTGCTTTTGTATCGCCATTGTATTGTAATATTAGTGGAGAAGTAGCTGGAGTAATTTGGTGTGAATGAATCCAAGTTTGCACATCAAAACTAAAATCAAACATCATATAGCGATACTTGTGATGATTAAGCGAGAGTGAATTGATTAAAGCTATTTTTGTTTCCAGGTTTATTTCATCTTTGTATAAAGTTTTAGGTTTTATCTTATGGTGAATGTAATAATCCAATGCAATTAATTGTAAAGCTATGTCATCTGCATTGTATTTCTCATTTATTACAGCAATAAGTGCATCGTATGCGTTTTCAAGTGTGTGTTTATGAAAATCAAAATTTTCATTAAAATAAGTACCAACATTTAGTAAAAAGTTGAAAATTCCAAACTTGCCTGCTGCGTAATGTAGTGTATTTACTGCTCGCTTTTTGTTCCAATAAAGCTCAAGTGCTTCTTCAAACAATGTTATTTTATGCAATTCCTCTTTACTTAAATAATTGCTCTCAATAATTTGATATGGTGGCATTGGATCAAACTTGTATCCATGTTTTTCATATTTTTCACGTACAGGTGTTCCTCGCAAAAACTTTAAAAACCCCAATTGAAGTTCGGGAGGATTTAACTTAAATACATCTTCAATACTCTTTTTTGTTTCTTCCCAACCATCCAAAGGTAAGCCTACAATTAGGTCTAAGTGCATGTCAATTTTATTGCTAAGTTGTTTAATAACTGCACTTGTTTTTGCAAAATCTTGTTTTCTGCTTACTTCTAAATTTGCTTTTTGGTTTGTAGTTTGAATACCAATTTCAAATCGAAAAACACCCGGTGGCACTTCGTCTTGTATAAACTTAACTATATCCGGATGAATGATATCTGCTGTAATTTCAAATTGAAAAACCTGCCCTTGCTTTCTATGTTCCAAAATATAACGGAACATATCAATGGTAAAGTCTTTTTTAATATTAAACGTACGGTCTAAGAATTTGATTGTTTTTCCGTGTTGCATTAAATAAAGCAAATTTCGTTTAACCGTATCTATTGGTATGTAGCGAACAGTGTTTTCTAAACTTGCTAAACAAAACTCACATTTGTAAGGACATCCTCTTGACGTTTCGATATAACTTACTTTTTTTTGAAGTTCATCATCTTTATCAAAAGCATAAGGATTAAAGCTTACAAATTCTTTTAAATCGAATGCAACTTGTTTGGGATGATATTTTACTTCGCCATTTTCTTTATACAATAAGTTAGGCACATTGGATAAATCGGGATAATTATTTAAAAATTCAGCAAAGGGAATTTCTCCTTCACCTACTACAATATAATCTATTTCATTACGGGCTATCACATCTGCATTTTCATAAGAAACCTCCGGGCCACCAAGCATTATTTTGATATTTGGGTTTAGCTGTTTTATCCGTTGTGCAACTTTTAACGTAGGTGTGATGTTCCAGATATAACAACCGAAAGCTACTATGTCGAAATTTTTGCAATAGGATGCAATCTCATCTGTATTTTCTTTAATGGTAAATTCCTTCCATGCAAGTCCCTGATGTTTCTTGTGATTTAAGCCATAAAGCAGCCTAATAGCCAAGTTTAAATGAATGTATTTTGAATTTAATGTAGTGAGCAGAACATTCATTGGAAGGTTTGTATTTTATATTTCTGCATTAACAAAATGTTTTCTCTTAATTGAAATAATTACACTACTTGTTTCTAATTTACATGTATTAATTCTACATCAAAAATAAGTGTTGCATTTTGTGGTATGGTATTACCTGCACCCTTTTCTCCGTAGCCAAGTTCAGCAGGTATTATTAATCGAAATTTATCCCCTTCATGCATCAATGCAATACCTTCTTCCCATCCCGGAATAACCATGTTTTGTCCGAGTGCAAACTTTATAGGTTCACCCCTTTTAATGGATGAGTCAAATATTTTACCATCGGTTAAAAATCCGGTGTAATGAACTTCTACTGCATTGCCTTTTTGTGCTTGTGTGTTGTTTGTGTTTTGTGATACAATTATATATTTCAACCCGCTTGCAGTTGTTAGTGTATCATTATTTGGCAAATCCCAGGGCTTTACTTCTACTGATTTGCTATTGTTGCAACCTGAAATGATACCAATACAAATTGTAATAATCCCAAAATACTTTCTCATATTTTACTAATTTATTTCAAACAATTCGTTTTTATTAACTTTTTTTACTTTGCTATTGTTTTTTAACTGCCGCGTAATTGCACTGAATGGTGCTACTACTACTTCTTCTCCATCATTCAAACCTTGTTTAATCTCAATAACTTTATCGTTTTGTATTCCTGATAAAACTTCCCTCAATTGAACTCCATCGTTTTTATATACAAATACGGCTTCAATATCGTTTTGTGATTTTTTTTGTTGATTATCTATCTTGAATTTAATTGTAGAATTTGAAGAATCTAATTCGGCTTTGTTTCGCATGGTTACAGCTTCAATAGGAACTGAAACCACATTATAAACAGTTTTAGTTTGAATTTCAACTGATGCAGACATACCCGGACGAAAAACATTACGTTTGTTTCCATATAACTCCGATAAGTCGGAGTAGGATGTGCGTAATATTCTAATTTTTACTACAAAATTTGTTACCTGATCACTTGTGGTAGCAGCAGTTGTTGTGGCTGAATTGGCTACTGCGGTAACTACTCCTTTAAATTTTCTGTTTCCATAAGCATCTACTTCAATCATGGCAGTATCGCCAATGGATACTTTTGTAATGTCGTTTTCATTAACATCAACACGAACTTCCATGTCAAGTAAATTTGCTATACGCATCATTTCTGTACCTGCCATTTGCGATGTACCAACAACACGTTCTCCTTTTTCTACATTTAATTTCGAAACCACTCCATTTACCGGAGAAAAAATTTCTGTTCGAGTCAGATTTTTCTTTGCTTCATTTAAGCCTGCTTCTTGGCTCTGCACGGTGTATTGTGCACCAATTACATTTTGTTTTCCTGCCTCTACTTCTGATTTTGCAGTGAGGTATGCAGATTTTGCTGTTTCAAATTCAGCATCGCTTAATAGCCCTTCTTTGTGTAATTTTTCATTTCGTTTAAATTGATTTTCCAATTCATACCATTTTGCCTCCGATTGTAATAATCTCGCTTTGCTTGCTGCCAATGCTGCTTTTGAGTTATTTAATGCTGCTTCGCTTCTGGCTAAAGCAGATTGATAAAGCTCCGGATCAATACGTGCAAGAAGTTGTCCTGCTCTTACTGAATCACCTTCTTTTACATTTAACACTCGAATTTCACCCGATACATCGCTACTTATTTTAATTTCAATTTCGGGTTGAATTTTTCCGTTTGTTGTTACTGTTTCTGTTATTGTTTGTTTATCAGCTTTTGCAACAGCTATTTTTACTGCCTCCTCTTGTCCTATCCAACCGGCACTTTTACCTATTAATACAATAGCAATAAGCACCACTACGGATATACCGAAAATCCATAGTAATCGGTTGCTTTTTCTTTTTTGTTTCTCAAGTTTACTCATTTATATTTAATATAAGGGTTTTCCTAAATAATAGTCCAATACTTTTCTTCTAAATAATAATTCAAATTTGTTTTGAAGCATTGTTGTTTCTGCTTGTTGAAATTGATTCTTTGCTAGTACAAAATCAGCAGTTCCTAAAGCACCTAATTCAAATTGTGCTGATGCTAAATCAAATGTTTCTTTGTTTGCCTCATAATTTGAAACTCCTGCCTGGTATTTTTTCTGTGCAGATAAAAAATCAAGATATGCTTGATTAACATTTTTATAAATATCGGTCTCTACTTGTTTTTTGGTTAGGTTAGCATTTAGCTGATTTATGTATTGCTTTTTGATGTTGGAATTAATTTGCCACCCATTAAAAACTGGAATACTTAAAGTAAAACCAATGGATTTACCTAAATTTTTATCAAACTGGTCAGAGAAAGGAACTACCTCAGTTTGCGAGTAGCTTGTAAAGGGTGCATATACCGGAACACCAAAGCTATCAATACCTATTGGTTGAAAAGAAGTACTTGGATTGCCGGTTCCGCGTGTACTTTGTGTTGTGTAAAACGAATTGAATCCACCGCTTAATGTTAGTCTGGGGCTTCTTCCGCCTAATGCAATTGAGTAGTTCAATCTTGCACTTTCTACACGTTGTTTTGCTGCTGATATTTCTGTACTTCTGGTTAAAAAATCTTCATAGAT
>JACFNJ010000101.1 GCA_019454865.1 Bacteroidia bacterium | reverse complement strand
AGCGACGGACGAAAATATTTTTTTGCTTTTTCAAAACTATCAATACCTCTTTGAACTAAAATATTACAAAGGGTTTTATTAATTTTCAGAGCTTGTTGTAATGCAATTACTTTATTAGTATCGGTAAATAATATGTTCCATCTTTTTTGCATAGTTTTAATAATTCCTATCTGTTGTATATCTTACTAAATCTTCCAAAGCATCTCTAACTTCAGATTTAGGAAATGAATGTAATAGAGTTATGGCTTCATCTCTAAAAGAAAACATTTTTTGTGTAGCATAATCAATGCCTCCATATTTTTTTACTTGCTCTATAACATAGTTTACTTGCTCTTTTTCTTTGTTTTTATTTTTAACAATATAAATAATTTTTTTTCTTGTTGCAGCATCGCAATTATTCAAAACATAAATAATGGGGAGCGTTAATTTTTTTTCTCTAATATCATTACCAGTTGGTTTACCTACATTGTTATTACTATAATCAAATAAATCATCTTTTATTTGAAAAGCCATACCTGTTTTTTCGCCAAACAATCTCATTTTTTCTATTTGTTCATCATCATCAAAAGTTGAAGAAGCACCAGCAGCACAGGAAGAAGCCAAAAGCGAAGCGGTTTTTCCTTTAATTATTTCATAGTAAACATCTTCTTTTAAATTAAGATTTCTCGATTTTTCTATTTGCAATAATTCTCCTTCACTCATTTCTTTTACAGCATTAGATAAAATTTGCAATACTTTGTAATCCTTATTATTTAAAGAAAGTAATAAACCTTTTGATAATAAATAATCGCCTACTAAAACGGCAATTTTGTTTTTCCATAATGCATTAATAGAAAAAAAACCTCTGCGTTGCATAGCATCATCTACCACATCATCATGTACTAAAGTTGCAGTATGTAAAAGTTCTACCAAAGAAGCTGCTCTATAAGAAGTTTCATTAATAGTACCTCCAAGTTTAGCAGATAATAAAACAAACATGGGTCTAAGTTGCTTACCTTTCCTCTTAACAATGTATGCCATTATCCTATCTAATAATGCAACCCTGCTTTTTACAGCCTCTTTGAAATGAATTTCAAACAGTTTTAGCTCACACTCAATTATTTTAGGAGTAACACTCATACAACTTAAAATATAAAGGTTGCAATATAGTTATAGTAATTTTATTGTAAGAAATTGGTTTTAATAATATTTTAATAACTTCTAAAATATAATTTTTGGAATTTTAGTATGTTTTACTACTTTTGCCCTCTATAAAAATCTAAAACTTCTATATTTTAACTTATAAATTTTCACTATGACAAGCAAAAAGTACACATTACTTGCTATTTTATTTTCTGTATTTTGTTTAGCAGGTTATGCACAAAACAATGATTGGGGTTGGGACTGGAAAGACAGTTCTAAAATTCCTGCAAAGAGAATGCCTCAACACAATGAGTTTTTAAATAATAATTATCCTTACCCTGCTCAACCACGTTCTCAATGGGAATTAGGTTTTGCTGGTGGTCCATCATTCCTTATTGGAGATATAAATCCAAAAATAGGAATTGGTGGCTCTATCACAGCTCGTAAAGCTATTAACCATACTTTCTCTTTAAGATTGGGTTATTTTGGTTCTATGAGTTCTGGTAAACCAAATGCTTGGGGAACTGTAATAGGACAAACTGAGTATAAAAATCAAAAACATGGAGGAGCTTTAGATTTAGTAGTTTCTTTAAATCCTATTAGTTATTACAGAGGTAATCCAAAAACAAACTGGTATTTAACTGCTGGTTACGAATTTGTAGCAACAAGAGTTCAATATAAAGATATTTTAAATGATTGGAGAACATTTTATGCTTACCAATACCCTAATTCTCAATCTGGTATTATAGGTACAGTTGGTGGTGCTAAAATTAATGGAAGACATGCCTGGACTTTATTACATGGTGCAAGTATAGGTGCAGGTGTTGCTTATAAATTAAACAACAAAGTAAACTTAAAATTAGAACAAAGATTTACCCAAATACTTACAGGTTATGATATGTTAGATGGTTGGAAAGCTGGTAAAAGCGACGATATGTTTAGCTTCACAAGTGTTGGAGTAAACTTAAATATGGGTAAAACTAACAAAAATGTACAACCATTATGGTGGATTAATCCAAACAACTTTGCATACAATGAGTTAAACAAACCTGCACACATGAAAATGCCTAAACCAGTGTTGGATGATGCAGATGGTGATGGCGTTACAGACCAATTTGACTTAGAACCAAATACTCCTAAAGGAGCAAGAGTAGATACTCATGGTCGTGCAATAGATACAGATGGTGATGGAGTGCCTGATTACAGAGATAAAGAAATATTAACTTCTCAAAAATGTTTCCCTGTAAATAACGATGGCGTTGGTACATGTCCAGAACCAGCTTGTTGCAAGGAATTAAGAGATGAATTAACTAAATTAAAAGAAACAGGTGTAGGTACTAATAAAAATACTTGTACTATAGAAAACTTACCAAGTATTCAATTTAAAGGTAATGCTAAACTTACAAAAGATGCTCAATCAATATTAGCAACAATAGCTCAACAAATGAAAGCTAATCCTGATTGTAAAGTAAGAGTTACAGGATATGGCTCTACAAGTAAATCAGCACAGCAAGCCAGTTGGGAAAAAGTAAATGCTGTAATTAAGTATTTAGTAGAAAAACAAGGTATTGCAGAAAGTAGATTAATATTTACTTACGGACAAGATGGAGATGCAAATACTGTAGATTTACAAGGTACAACTGAAGATGGACCAAATAGTGTTCCAGCACCTCATCCAAACTTGAAAAAATAATTATTTCAATAGTTCTAAAATGTTAATAAAAAAGGCTTCCTAAAAGATGGAAGCCTTTTTTATTAACCTATGTGGAATAATTTTTTAAAAATATCATTGATATGCAACCAATTATTACAATTTAATGTCTGTAATTTGCGTTTAATCCTTAACATAAAACCTTTTATTCTGTGGATAACTATATTTTTTATATTATAATTTAGCTATGTTAAAGACAAAAAATATACTTCTAACTGTATTTCTACTGGCATTTACATTTCCTGTTTTTGCTCAATTAGGAGGTGTACATAATTATTCTGATACTGCTTATATTTCTCCAAGAGATATGAAACAGCAAGATGATTTTTTAAGTAGCAAAGGAAATTTTCCTTCTAAACCAAGAGATCAATGGCAGTTTGGAGTTTTTGTAGGTTTACCTTATGTAGATGGAGATTGCCCTATGGCAATTCGTGGTTTAGGCAAAGGCTTACAATCTTATTCTTATGGTTTTGGCGTTAGTATAAGAAAAGCAATGGGGTATGTAATTTCTTTGAGAGGCTCATTTGCATATTATAATATGTTAGGATTAGATTATCAACCCAATTCTAATTTTAATAATAGCCCAACCATTATGAATTTATACCAAACCGCACCAAGAGGATATATTCATAATCATAGAACAATGGCTTTTGTGCCTTCATTAGAAGCTTTGGTTTCATTGAGTAATATTATGTTTCATACCAAACAAAAAAGATGGAACTTATATGGTTTATTTGGTTACTCAGGGCTTATTTATAATACCAAAATGAATTTGATGAAGCCCGATGGAACATCTTATGCAGCAGAATTTCAACAAGTAGCCAATGCTTATTCAACAGGTGTAAAAAGAACTCAACTAAGAAAAATGCTGAGAGATATGATGGACGACTCTTATGAAACCCAAGCAGAGGTTAATAATAGAAGACCTGGATTAAATCCCAATTGGCATCTACGTCATTGCTTTACTTCTGGAGTAGGCATTGAATATAGAATGGGTAAAAGCTGGTCATTATCTCTTGAATATAAAAGAATTCAAACAAGAGATGATTATGTTGATGGCTGGTTTAGACAAAGTGGTGATTTAAGATATCCTGTATTTACTTCTGAATGGGATAATGTGGCATTTGGAGGCTTAGGAGCAAATTTTAATATTGGTAATTCTAAGAAAAGAGTTCCACCGTTGTGGTGGTTAAACCCATTAGAATTTGCTTATGCCGATTTAGCAAATAACAAGGCTGCCATAGCTAAAATGTTTAAAGTAAAAGATGATGATAATGATGGTGTTTTAAATGAATTAGATTTAGAGCCTAATACTCCAGAAGGATGTCCTGTAGATACACATGGAGTAACTTTAGATACAGATGGTGATGGAGTGCCAGATTGTAAGGATAAGGAAAAACTTACTCTGCAAAAATGTTTCCCTGTTGATGCAGATGGAGTAGGTAATTGTCCTGAACCTGCATGTTGCGATTCATTGGCAAGCAAAATTGGTAAATGTTGTATTCCTGGTGTTGTAGGAAACAATACAGATTGCAATATTGGCGAACTTCCTTCTATACAGTTTTATGCAAATGGATATAAATTGTCTAAAGATGCTGAAGCTATTTTATCGGTAGTTGCAGAAAAATTAAGAAGCAACCCTAACTGTAATGTAAAAGTTGTAGGCTATGGTAATAAAACAAAAGCTCAACAACAATTAAGTTGGGATAGAGTAAATGCTATTATAAGATACTTGGTAGAACAACAAGGTATTGCTGAAAACAGATTTATATTCCAATACGGTAATGCTGCAGATAACGATGTATTATCTGTTGATTTAGTGCCTACAATGGAAACTGGTCCAAACACTGTTCAACCTCCACACCCACAGCTAAGAAATTATAAAAAAGCAGTACCTGCAAAAAAGAAAGGATTATTTAATAAAGATTAATAACCATCAAATAAGCCTCAACAGTCAAAAGTTGAGGTTTATTTTTTAATTATAGAACAACAACTAAGCATTAAAAGTTTAGATAATTTCAATTTTGCAAGGGGGCGATTTTTTTAGTACAAAAGTTGCATTTTGCACTTTGCCAAATCCTGAATGTCGTCATAGGGTTGCCGCTAACGTCCCAAGCTTTACGTTGGTAGGACGGCTTTAGGTGTCCTGCATGGAACTGTTGTTGATTAAAGATAATAAGTTACAAATAAATTCAACTGCTGAATAGCGTTCGGTCAAGCCAAGTACAAAAGCTACATTGAAATACAAAAGTTGGGAGGCTTGACCCATCAGCCCTGTTGACGTAAAACCTTTTGTTAGCTGCTGGTTTATCTAAACTTTAAGTCGAAATATTTTTCAGTCGGAGTTGTATAAAGTCCAATCTCAATGTTATATTTTCCGGGCTTTAGCTGTGATTTTTCTGTCCCACAAAAATAAAAATAAGAAGTACTTTTTAATGTGTCATTATTTTGTAGTCCTATAAAATTGCAGTCTGGCATTTGTGTGTCAGTTCCAAACTTTTCAAAACTAATAAATCCAGTTTGTCCATTGTTTGTAATATTACCAACTTGTACATTGTCAACAATTACACTTTGAATATTTGCTCCCGTTTTATTAATAAAGTTTATTAAAATTTTTTCGTCAGTTGTGTCCTTTTTACAAGAGTTTAGTCCGACAAGACTTAACGTAAGAAGAGAAATTAAAGTAAACGTTTTCATACTGTTACTATTTTATTTCTTATGACAATATCAATTGTCAAATCATTGCATAGTATCAAAAAATTAAAGCAAAATAATTTAGCTCTAAATGTTTGGGTCGTCAAAGCTTGCAGCTAACGTTCGAGGCTTGGCGATGTGGCGGCATTTTAGCACTGCCCTTCATTAGAATTACTATCGTTCAATTTAGCACAAATGTTCAATAGAAATCGCTTACCCGCCATTACGTAAAGCCAATGTTAGCGGATGCCCTTATTTATTATTCAATCGAACCAATCACTTTTCTGAATTTCCATTCCAATTTGTTTGAAAAGGTTTATTATTTCATCTCCTAATTTTTCATTGTCTTTTTCGTGGCTGAAATGTAGATAAAACCAATCGTCAACGGTTTCTATTTTCCGTTCTTCTTCCTCATTTTTTACGGTGGTCGTTTTTAAAACGTTGTGTGGTTTGCTTACCAACATTACGGTAATATCTTTTCCTATTTTCAAAACATCTCTTAGCTGTAACGATTGTTTTTCTGTGATTGGATTATCATAAATATTTCTGCGTTCCACAATTACACTCAACCATTGTCCGCTATTGTCCAACTGAAATTCTTGTAACACTTTGAATTTTTTGTCGCTTCGGTAATTCAAAGAATCTTTTATTTGGTATTCTATTTCCTGTTTCAGTTTTTTGTTCAGGTAGTTTACCAAATCCATTTTCTTTTTATAGAATTTTTGAAGTTCTGAGATATGCCAGTTTAGGCGTTTTTCAAGATTGCGTATTTTTAATAGTTTATCGCTTTGAACAATCAGTTCATTGCCTTGAGCAGCAGGATAATATTCTCCACCTGATTTTATTGCATATGTTTGAATGTCGTATTTATTTGATTGTCCTTTTGTTTTGATGGTTATCGTATTCTTTTTATTGTCGCCTATTAAAGTATCAATTTCATACAGCGGAATTACCGATTTTGCCAGCCATTGTATGCTCGTCGAGAGCTTGCCGTTATCGTCTTCGTCATACGGAGTTTTGTAAAATACCAAATTCATCGACATCGGGTCGAATTCAAGAAACTGCCTTGTTCCTTCATCCCAATCGGTTTCAGCGTAGTGCTCAGTAAAAGATTGAGCTACTAATTGTTGCAAAGCGTGAAGGAATTGACCTTCTTCTTCAAAATTATTGATTTGAGAAAATGAATGGGTATATACGATTACTAGAAGTAATGTTAATAATTTTTTCATAACATTAGTAATTTATATTATTGTCTTTGCACCATTTTATGGCATTTTCATGTCCCATTTGTGCGGCTTTTTTGTAGTATTCTATGGCATTGGCTCTGTTTCCACTTTTAAGGTACATTTCGCCCATACTGTCGTAACCGTTTGCATAAGTTGGGTCTATTTTCATAGCAGTGGCTAATTTATTTAATGCGGTTTGTAATTCTCCGCTTTCAAAATAACAATAGGCTAAAGTGTTGTAATAGTCGGAGCTATTGGTAAATCCTTTTTCTGCCATTAATGTATATTTTAAGGCTAACGGTATATTTTTTTCTACGCCAGAATCTTTGTAGCTATAATAATAGTAAAGCCCTGTAGCGTAAGCTCCGGGCAAACTTCCTTTGTCTGCTGCTTTTTTGAAATGGTTAAAGGCAGATTGTAGATTTTTATCTACGCCTTGTCCTTTTTCAAATAGAAGTCCAATATCAAAATCGGCATCGGCTATGCCTTTAGTGGCAGCTACATTGTACCATTCGTAGGCTTTTCCATAACTTTGAACTACGCCTTTGCCGTGATAGTATAGAATACCTAATTGGTATGCCGCTTTTGGGTTGCCTTCGTTTGCTGATTTCAGTATCCATTCGTGGGCTTTTTTGTAATCTTTTGTTGTGCCTAAACCTTCGTAATACATTAGTCCAAGGTATGCCATTGCTTCGTTTTCACCTTTTTCGGCAGCAGTTTTAAAACTATTAAACGCTTTGGTATAATCTCCAGTTGAAAAATAATATAAACCTTCTGACATTGTGAAAGAATAATTACCTGTTGATCGTTGTGCAGCAGTTTCTTCTGCAATTACTTTTTGCTCATTTTCTTTGGGAAGAATATTTTCGTAGATTTTATCAATGTCTTTTGCTAATGCAGTTTCTTCTTTTACTTTCTTACCATTTTGATAAGTTGTAATGATGGTGGGTTTATCATAATCGTCATAGCTTATCCAGGTTCCGTTTCCATTTTTTAGAGTTCCTTTTGGTAGAGGATTTCCGTTTTTGTCATATATTTCTAAGATTTCCCAGCGTAAACCGAATGGGTCATTAGCATCGTATTTGTACAATGCTTTTTGCTTAATTTGAGAAGCTGTTTTGCTGGGATGATACCAAACAGCGATACCTGACTTGTGTCCGTTTTTATATTCAATTTTACCTGCAATTTTCTCGCTATTTTCATTATACCAAATAACAGTGCCTGTACCAGATGATGACATAAGGTTTCCGTTGATGTCATAAATATCTTTTACACCCTTAAATATTCCATCATCCCAAAGTTCTGTGTAAGTGCGTTTGCCTTTTATTGGGTGGTAGAAAGTAACCAAGCCATCTTGTTTTCCGTTTTTTAAATTTCCGGTTTTATAATTGGGATTATATGTAGTGTAACCGTATTCTTTCCCAAAGCAAAAATAACGTATAAAGTTCCCGTCAGCTACTCCATTGCTATTATAGTTTGCGTCTTCGATTAAACAACCGTTTTCACTATAAAATGACCACTGTCCTACTTTTTTCCCATTAATTTCATTTCCCTTTGCAGAAATTTTACCATTTTTATGAAAGTATTTTTTTTCTACAGGCTTCTTATATAATTCATCAATCGATTTAGCACTTTTACTTTCTGCATAAGCATCCCAATCACCGTCAACCATTTCTGCGAAACCGTCAATTTCTTCTTTAATCCATCCTAATTTTTCTTCTTGTTCATAAGCCTCCTTATATACTGTCGCTGCCAAACCTAATGCTTTCATTAATGTACAATGATCATAGTTTAAACTACCATAGTATAGCTTTCCCCATTCACCGTTAATACTAACTACAGCTTCTCCGTATAAGTCAAAATTGCCAGCTTTGTCAAACTTATGTTCACAAATACTCTCGCCTGATTTATTAATGTAGAACCATTTTCCATTTTTTTTAACGGCAGCATAGCCGTAAGAAAAACCGTGAGCATCATTATATTGCGGTTTGATAATTTCTGCTTTGGTTTTACTGTCCATAAAGCCCCATAATCCACTATTGGATTTAAAAGCAGTCAATTTCTGTGCTTTAAGATTGCTCACTGCAAGCAGTGTGATTACAGATAATAAAATTAGTTTCTTCATAATTACTCATATTTTATTAGTTGCCGACTTTTTGTTTCAGGGTTTCCGCTAACGTTCAGGGCTTGGCGAAGTGCGGGACTTTTAGCACTACACTTCAATCGAAGAACGAAAGTTGAATTTTGCACTTCCGTTGATACGAAGCCGTTCAGCCCGCCTATTGCCA
>JACFNJ010000374.1 GCA_019454865.1 Bacteroidia bacterium | reverse complement strand
AAGCCTTGGTGGCATTTGCCTTAATTGGGGCTGTATTCCTACGAAAGCTTTGATTAAAAGCGCAGAAGTATTTGAATATGCAAAACACGCAGCGGATTATGGAATCGAAATAAACGATCCGAAACATAATTTCGGTAATATCATCAAACGTAGTCGTGGAGTTGCGGATAAAATGAATAAAGGCATCCAATTCTTAATGAAAAAAAATAAGATTGATGTAGTAATGGGCAACGGAAAATTAATTGCTGCCAATAAATTGGAAGTAACTGCTAATGATGGCAAAAAACAAGTTGTAGAAGCGAAGAATATAATAATTGCTACCGGTGCTCGTGCAAGAGAATTACCTGCATTAAAATTAGACGGTAAAAAAGTGGTCGGTTATAGAGATGCAATGAATTTACCGGATCAGCCCAAATCCATGATCATCGTGGGTTCCGGCGCTATAGGAACTGAATTTGCTTATTTCTATAATAGTATTGGTACCAAAGTAACAATCGTTGAATTTCTACCAAGAATTGTTCCGGTAGAAGATGAAGAAATTTCTAAAGAATTAGAAAAATCTTTCAAAAAACAAGGAATAGCAATCATGGTAAATAGTGAAGTAACTAAAGTAGATACTTCCGGAAATGGAGTAAAAGCAACCATAAAAACTCAAAGTGGAGAACAGGTTTTAGAAGCTGATATTTTATTAAGTGCGGTTGGTATCGCTGCGAATATTGAAAATATTGGATTGGAAGAATTAGGTGTCAAGGTCGATAAAGGACGTGTAATTGTTGACCAAAATCAAATGACGAACGTTCCGGGAGTTTATGCCATCGGCGATTGTACGCCGCATCAAGCATTGGCGCATAAAGCCAGTAAAGAAGGCATCAATGCTGCAGAACATCTTTGCGGTAAAAAAGTAGAACCTATCAATTATGAAAACGTTCCGGGATGTACTTATTGTTCTCCTGAAATTGCCTCTGTGGGTTACACCGAAAAAGCAGCCAAGGATGCAGGTTATGAATTGAAGGTGGGAAAATTTCCTTTCATGGCAAGCGGAAAAGCAACAGCTGCAGGCGATACAACCGGTTTTGTAAAAATAATTTACGATGCAAAATATGGTGAATTATTAGGTTGCCATATGATTGGTC
>JACFNJ010000373.1 GCA_019454865.1 Bacteroidia bacterium | reverse complement strand
ACACCTCTTGCCTTTAAATTTTCTTTTCATTATGTTGCGAGTGTTTGAAACGTTTCAAATATATAAAACGCTAACACAAGGAATTACGATATGAAAAAAGTTGTAATCACTCACATCAAAAGAACACCCGTAGGTGCTTTTAATGGTGCTTTAAGCAGTTTTACCGCACCGCAATTAGGTAGTATAGTTATTAAAGCACTACTCGAAGAATCCAAAATTGATAAAAATAGCATTGATGAAGTTATAATGGGTAACGTATTAACGGCGGGATTAGGGCAGGCACCGGCTCGTCAAGCCGCGATCTATGCCGGACTACCTGAAAAAACAGAAGCATTAACAATTAATAAGATGTGCGGCAGCGGACTCAAAGCTGTAATGCTAGCTCATCAAGCAATTCAGTGTGGAGATGCAGATATTATTATTGCCGGTGGACAGGAGAGTATGTCTAATGCACCATATATTTTGCAAGGTGCACGCAATGGCTATCGGTTAGGAAATTCTACCATATATGATTCTGTTTTATTAGATGGACTTACCGATGTTTATAATAATATTCACATGGGTTTATGTGCCGAATCATGCGCGAAGGATTTTTCATTTACTAGAGAAGAGCTTGATACTTTTGCTACATTATCATATAACCGTGCAATAGCAGCTCAAAAGGATGGAAAGTTCAATGACGAAATTGTGCCTGTAACCGTTGTTACTAGAAAAGGCGAAACAATTGTAAAAGATGATGAAGAACCGGGAAAAGTTAATTTTGATAAGATGGCGACTTTAAGACCTGCATTCGATAAGAATGGGGTAGTAACGGCAGCTAACGCATCAAAATTAAATGATGGCGCTGCAGCGGTATTAATTATGAGTGAAGAAAAAGCATTAGAATTAGGTTATAAACCAATAGTAGAGATAGTAGCACAAAGTTCAGCCGCAAAAGCACCGATTGAATTTACTACTGCTCCTGCTGATGCAATTAAGAAAGTTTTAAAAAGAGCAAATTTAAAAACAACCGATATCGATCTTTATGAAATTAATGAAGCATTTGCTGTTGTTTCATTAGCTGTTGCAAAGCTAACGGGTCTAACAACAGAAAACGTGAATGTAAATGGTGGTGCTATTGCATTAGGGCATCCA
>JACFNJ010000372.1 GCA_019454865.1 Bacteroidia bacterium | reverse complement strand
TTTAGGATCTACGGTGGTAACGATATAATTTTTATTGCAGATCTCAACAGTCTTTGTAATTATTGGATGAGTTAAAATTCCTTTATTATAATCTTCTAAAATAACCACATCAGGTTTTTCTGTCTGAATATATTTTTCAATTTGATTCATTAAATTCTCTTCATCTTCCGGAGTCAAATCGTTTGTATGTTCTGCATCCAATCGCATCATGTGTTGATTACGACTGATGATTCTAATTTTATTCGTAGTAATTCTATTTTTACTTTTTAAAAGAAATCGAGTATCAATTTGATTTTCTTGTAATAATTTTTGCAATTCATTGCCATCTTCATCATTTCCTAAAACACTCAGCAAAGCAACTGAAGCGCCCATCTGTACTATGTTTAAAGCCACATTGCCCGCGCCACCAATGCGTTGTTCTTTTTTATTAACAGCCATTATTGGCACCGGTGCTTCCGGAGAAATACGATCTACATTTCCCCACCAATAAGTATCTAACATCACATCACCAATTACGGCGACTTTCATTTTTGAAAAATCAGCAAATAATTTATCTAAATCGAATTCCATTTCTTATTATTTATTATTCTTTCTTTTAGAAATTGCGATATAATATACCGGAATTCCAGCTAATACAATTCCCAATCCCCATAAAGTATAGAGCGGTTTAAAAATCACTAAAAATACACAAAAGATAATCCCTAAAAGGATATAAAGCACCGGAATAAACGGATAAGCAAATGCTTTGTAAGGCCTTTCCAGATTAGGTTTCGTTCTACGTAATACAAAAATACCAATAATAGTAAGTACATAAAATATAACCACAACAAAAGCAATCATATCTAGTAAATCATTGTAACCTCCACTTAAACAAAGTAAAGAAGCCACAATTGCTTGCGCCCACAATGCCCAGCCGGGAACTGAATTTTTATTTAACACACCGGCCCTTCGGAAAAATAATTTATCCTGAGCCATGGTATAATACACGCGTGCTCCCGCTAAGATCAATCCGTTATTACAACCAAATGTTGAAATCATTATCATTACCGCAATTACAATTGCACCACTCGAACCATATATAGCATTAGATGCAGCTACAGCTACTCTATCCCCCGAAGGATATGCAATTTGCTC
>JACFNJ010000371.1 GCA_019454865.1 Bacteroidia bacterium | reverse complement strand
ATTGGAAGCCATTATTAGCATTGATAACAAATTTGAGAAATTAAGAAATCCACTTTTAAGAAAATTAATGGCAAGCCGTACCAGCATTGGTATGGCGGCAAAAATTAGTGGTTGCGAAGTTGATGCATTTTATGAAAAATTGCAACCCTTAGGTTTTGAAATTGATAAAGAAATAGAACCGGCAACTCTAATTGAAAGAACTCCTTTACCGATATTTTTTACTTCTCTTAAACCATCGCAAATAATAGAGTTGGATGTACGCGATATCATTAATTCAGGAGAAGATCCTCTTCCTATTATTATTAAAAAAGTAAAAGAAGTCCCTACAGGAGGAGCCTTGAAAATTATCAATAGTTTCGAACCTACTCCTTTGCTTTCCTTATTAAAAAAGCAAGGATTTGAAAATTATGTCGATACGATTAATGATCAATTGGTAGAAACTTATTTTTATAAAGTAGGAGATAATACAGTTGAGATTAACGAAGCCATCGAAGCAAATAAAGGCTGGGACGCGTATGTAGCAAAATTTCAAAATAATATTGAGACCATTGATGTGAGGCAATTGGAAATGCCCGGCCCGATGATGGCTATTTTGGAAGCGTTAGAAAAACTACCCGCATCAAAAGCATTGTATGTATATCACAAAAGAATTCCGGTATTTTTATTACCTGAATTAAAAGAAAAAGGTTTTGATTTTCGCATCAAAGAAATTAGTGATGGCGAAGTACACCTTTTCATTTTTAAAGATTAATGTATGTATCCTTCATCACCACAAACAGGGCTCGTTAGAAATACTCCCTATCAAGTGGTATTGCCATTTTATTTATATGCTACCATTTCATTTTTAGTAGCAACTATTTTATTGTTTTTTTCTCCAGAAGCTTTTACCCAACATTATTTTCATCCGCAAACATTGGCCGTAACGCATATGATGGCTTTGGGTTGGGGCACAATGATGATCTTAGGTGCAAGTCATCAATTGGTACCGGTTTTAATTGAAGGAAAATTGCATAGCAATCTTTTGGGGTATGTATCTTTTGGTTTCGCAGCGATAGGAATTCCACTTTTAGTATATTCATTTTATCATTTCTTATTTGGCCTGAGTGCGCAATGGGGCGCTATTTTAATCAATATC
>JACFNJ010000370.1 GCA_019454865.1 Bacteroidia bacterium | reverse complement strand
ATTTTGCCGATTACACGTCGGAACGATGATGGAATAATTCATACTTGTTATTTAGGGAAATGCTTGCCTTTCCTGTATTGAATAAGTCCCTTAAAGTACCCTAATGTTGAAACCCTATCAAGATATAAAAAGTATACCATTTTGCTTCTGTATAGTAAGAATGCAGAAAAAAAAATTGCTTTCCCTACATATTTTCGAAATATTTTCAGATATAAAATTAATTTATTATTTAGCTCTTTTATTGTCTGAAATTTATTATCATATTTCGCATTCAGTAAACAAGCGCCATACGCATGCCTTTTACTTTGCAGATATAATCCTTTCGGGCTGGATCTATGATGATGATATACAACACAATCAGCAGCATACATTAATTTCATCTTGCCATGGATTTGCATCCTCCATGCAAAATCGGCATCACCGCCGGAGACCCAATGTGTTTCAAAAAGGCCTATTTTATCGAATACAATCTTTTTGTAGCATACATTTGCAGTTACGGCGAATGGATAATAGGGATGGTTGAAATATCTTGATTGGTCTAATGCCCCCGCGAATAATTGATATTCTTCCACCAACGTTTTTGGTTTTCCACACCGAATCTCCCCTGCTACACCCCCAGCATCTTCTGCAGCAAAATACTTTATTGCATTACACAACCAATATTTATTTACTACACAGTCGCTATCAGTAAATGCCAGTATCTCACCTTCGGCATTTTTAACCCCTAAATTTCTTGCTGCATAAGAACCCTTCACTTCTTTTTCTATTAATAATTTAACCGGAAATGCCTTAATACTTTGTAATGAGTTATCCGTGGAACCATTATCTACTATAATAATTTCCAGTTTTTCTTTAGGATAATTTAGATCCAGCAAAGACCGTATACATTCCGAGATCCTGGAGGCATCGTTATAATTTGGTACGATTATTGAAATTTTTGGCATCATGAATTAACCCCTTTGAGCATGTATATTTTATTATCTCCTGAATCCTGCACTAAATTTTGATACTATTTTATAAACCCTTATTAATAAAGGTTTAGAGAGAATTTTGTTGGTCTTAATATTTAACCCATTAGTACCTTATCAGTAATTTCTTTGCACACTTCCATTCGTCAGTGCGTGCTTTTTGGCAAA
>JACFNJ010000369.1 GCA_019454865.1 Bacteroidia bacterium | reverse complement strand
GTTAACTCGTCTAGGTTATTTAAGATAGGGTGTTAAAATACATTCAAAAAAATTTGAAACAAAGTACATTTTGTTTATCCACCGAATTAAAATACTGTCGTAACGTATGGCAGGTAACATTTGTGTTTACGCTGAAGTAACTATGATTTTTCTGCGCAATTTTTTCAAATCCCAGTTTTATAACTGACAAAAAACAGCTTAATCCAATTTTGCAAACACAAATTAAAATCAATCCCCTAAGACTCAGCAACCACCTCGGTTACCTCAGGAATCATTCTTTTCATCATTCCTTCAATACCTGCTTTTAGTGTAATCATGGATGATGGGCATCCACTGCAGCTTCCTTGCATTTTTAGATTTACAATTCCATCTTCGTAGCTGATAAATTGTATCGCGCCACCATCCATTTCTACAGCGGGCTTTACATAATTTTCTAATAATTCTTTAATGCGTTTTACCACATCGTCATCATCAGCATGAACGGAATTGGTGCTTTCTATTTTTCTGGTAGCTAATTTTTCTTCATTAATAATTTCATTGCCTTCTTCTAAATATTCTTTTAAAAATTGTTTGATGGAAGGAATGACATCTTCCCAATTTTCGGTTTCATCAGTTTTGGTGAGGGTAACAAAATTGCTGGCAATAAAAACGGCTTTAATAAATGGAAATGCAAATAATTGCATGGCTAATGGAGAGGCAAATGCGCTCTCTTCATTTTGAAAATCCACACTTTTTCCCGGATACAATAATTTATTGGCCACGAATTTCATGGTTTCCGGATTGGGAGTCATTTCTGTATAAATGCTAATAACGGTATTGCCTGTCTTGATCATAATGTAGTATTGAGAATACAAATTTACAACGAATTTAATTGAGATGCGAATGGTTATTGTTAAGAAAATTTTATTCGGATTTTTTTTCTTATTAAAAATTGAAAAGAAATTAGAATCTTGTATACTCCTTCTTTAAATTTTCAATACTTTTAAATTTAAAAGCAATTAATGCAAGAATCTGTTTCCTTTTCTAAAAATGCTTGGCGGCGACTTAAAAAAAATAAAGGAGCGATTATCGGGCTGTTCATCATTATTTTGTTTTTGTTGATTGGCATTTTCGCTTATTTTTTGGGAGTAGATTCTA
>JACFNJ010000100.1 GCA_019454865.1 Bacteroidia bacterium | reverse complement strand
GAGGTTGCTATATTGCTGTCAATAATAAATTTTCGGAATCTTGCAACACAGTCAAAATCTTGTTCCCAGGCTAATCTTTCTTTTGATTTGTATCGTTCATGCGAACCAGAGGTTGAGTGCCCTTGCGGTTGAGTAAGTTCAGTAACGTGTACTAAAACCGGAACATGCTCTTCTCGTGCTATTTTTCCGGCTTTTTCATAAGCAGTAATAAGCTCAACATAATCCCATCCTTTTACAACAATAATTTCAAAACCTTTGTTTTTATCATCACGCTGAAATCCCTTTAATATTTCAGATATGTTTTCTTTTGTTGTTTGATATTTTGCAGGAACAGATATACCATATCCATCATCCCAAACTGATATTACCATAGGAATTTGTAAAACTCCAGCAGCATTAATGGCTTCAAAAAAATGTCCTTCACTGCTTGATGCATTACCAATAGTACCCCATGCTACTTCGTTTCCATTGTTGCTAAATTGGTTTTCACCAATTAAATCTGCATTTTGTCTGTAATATTTGCTTGCATGTGCTAATCCTACCAAGCGAAGCATTTGACCCGCTGTAGGTGAAATATCACTGGAAGAGTTTTTTATTTCTTTTAAGTTTTTCCAGGTTCCATCGTCATTTAATGTTCGTGTGCCGAAGTGCCCGTTCATCATTCGTCCGGCACTTGCGGGTTCGGCATTTACGTCTGTGTGTGCATATAATTGCGCAAAAAATTCTTGTATGGTATGTTGCCCAATAGCCATCATAAAGGTTTGATCGCGATAGTATCCACTTCTGAAATCACCATCTTTAAACGCTTTAGCCATAGCTATTTGAGGAAGCTCCTTGCCATCACCAAAAATACCGAACTTGGCTTTTCCGGTTAATACCTCTTTTCTTCCTAATAAGCTGGTTTGCCTACTGCTATATGCTAAATTATAATCATCAAGTATAACTTTTTTAAACTCTTCAGCACTCATTTTTGCCTGGTTTGTATTTCCCATTATGATAAACTTTAGGCTTCAAATATATAACGCAAGTTGCATCCAACAAAATACACTGATTAAGTAGGCTTTAATAAGTACTTTAAATAGTTAAGATAATTTTAAGGGGTATGCTTTTGAAATTTAGTTTAGCTTACATAATTTCGGCAATCCGTTTTGATAAATAAAATTTTGGAACGGTATTTGACAATAGAAGACTATAATTTTAAAACATGAAAAAATTTATTATTACCGCATTAGTAGCAATTAGCGCTACTATTACCGTTAAAGCGCAAGCTGTTGCAGCGCAAAAACCAACACCTAAAAATCAAGCTGAAATTACATTTGAAAAAGAAACCCATGATTTTGGCGTAATTCCTCAAAATGTCCCGGCTACATACACATTTGTAATTACTAACACTGGCAAAGCTCCTTTAATAATTACTAATGCTGCAGCAAGTTGTGGATGTACTACTCCTGATTGGACGAAAGAAGCAATTGCTCCTGGAAAGAAAGGATTTGTTAAAGCAACATACAATGCAGCTTCACCAGGTGTATTTACAAAATCAGTAACGGTAACATCAAACGCAAGTAGAGAGATGGTTTCGCTTACATTAAAAGGCGAAGTAAAAAATGCTAATGCTACTCCTGCTGTAACTCCAACTAAATAACTTTATTTCTCTAAAAATAACCTGTGTTGTCCACAGGTTATTTTTTTATTTTTGATAATTAAACATGAAAAAATTTCTTTCATTTTTTGCCTTTTTGGTGTTTTTTACAATTAATATAAATGCTCAAAATTCTGTAGCATCAGACACCTTACCAATTCTTCAATTTGATAAAATTGAACATGATTTTGGGAAAATAAAAGAGGGCACATTAGCAATTCATCCCTTTGAATTTACCAATAAAGGTAAATCTCCTTTGGTAATTACTAACGTAATTGCAAGCTGTGGATGTACTACACCTGAATGGTCGAAGGAACCCATTGCTCCTGGAGCAAAAGGCTTAATTAAAGCAGCTTTTAATTCATACGGAAGACCGGGACAATTTCACAAAACCATAACAGTTATTTCTAATGCTGGTGCTAATGTTGTATTATCAATTAAAGGTGATGTATTATTAAACACACAAGAACCGGTTTCTCCGGTTAGAAACAATTAGTTTCTTTCATACAATTTAAAGAACCATCAACAAATAATCGAAAGTAAATTATTTGCTCAACGGACCCATTGTTAAAAGATATTTCAATAAAACATCCTCATCCGCTGTATTTATCTTATTGGGGTTTTTCTTGTTCACTTTAGCAACCATATTTGGTACTATTTTTCTCCAATCTGCTTCACTAAAAGCACTTGGTTTAGCTAATTTGTGGCAACTTGCACAGTTTTCGGTATAAATTCGTTTTCCACTTTGTAGGTTTTCTACAGTAAAATTAGGAAACTGTCCACTAACACGAGTTGCATCTGCCTGCGTTGGTTCAGATAATTTTACAGCACATGCTGCAAACAAAAAAACAGAAAATACAATACTAATTTTTTTCATTTTTATATAAGTTAATTCGGTTAAAAGTTATGACAATATAAAACTTCTTTCGCTAAATGCAGGTAATGTTTCGCCAATCGGTTCATAAAAAAAGTCCAACCTGTCGTCTTTATGCATTAAGCCTAAGCTGTATAATACAGGTACAAAATGGTCCGGTGTGGGTGCTGCTAATTTGCCCAATGTGTTACTTGTTTCGTAGTTTATTATATCTTTAATATTTCTTTCTGTAAGTTTTTGCTTCAGCCAAAAGTCGTATTCAGCCTCCCATCCATAGGGCTTCATATCATTGTTTCGCATTTTTTGACCTGCTAATTTCAGGTTATGTATAAGTGCACCACTGCCTATTATTAAAACTCCTTTTTGGCGAAGACTAATTAGTTGCTTGGCTAAATTATAATGGTATTCCGGAGTTTCATAATAGCTAAGGCTTAGTTCAAATACCGGCACATCCGCTTTTGGAAATAGATGCATTAACATAGGCCATGCGCCATGGTCTAAGCCCCATTCGGTAGTTTCATTTATTGAAGGAATAATATTTTTTACTTCATGTGCTATTTCAGGTGCTCCGTTGGCTTTATATACAACTTCATAATACTCCTTGGGGAATCCATAATAATCAAAAATTTGTTCTTGTTTTGGAGATATGTTAACAAAAGTGCCTTTGGTACACCAATGTGCAGAAATAACTAATGCTGCTTTTACATCGTAATTCTTTTTTAAATCCGTACCTAAATTATACAATGTCATCCAAAATTTTCGTTCATCGCGAGATAAAGGAATATCCATTGGGTTTCCGTGTGATGTAAATAATACCGGCATGCGTTTATTTTGTTTAGGAAGCTCATCCGTAAATCTTTTAAAACTGATTAAAGTTCCCATTGTTCCTGCAATTAATAGTAGTTTGATAAATGCTTTTCTATCCATTTTGAATGCAATAAAAAGTACAATTTAATAAAGCTAATTTGTATATACAATTGTATGAAATTATATACTATAAATTTATTGATTACTAGCTCTTTCAAGCCTATTATTAAAGTGAGCACAATTTCAAAAATTATTCAACCCAAATTAATTTGCTTAAATTTTTCTATCTTACATTATCATCAAGTGGTGCAAACGCAATCAAACATGACTAACATCACACAAAATCGGGCGTTTTGTGGGAATATCATATACAGTTTATGATTATACGCATAAATTAATACCTTTGACTAAATCAATTTTGTACACATAATAATTAAGAAAACAATGAAAAAACAATTTTTATTATTAGCATTTGCAGCAACACTTTACGCTTGCGGAGGTTCATCTACTACTACAACTCAAAGTTCAAGTGAGTCGGCAGAAGCACCTAAAACTGAATCAGCCGAGACTGCAGCTCCGGCTTCAACCGAGTCGTATGACCCACACAGAGGAGAAGGTAAATTTACCGCAGAAAATGTGAATGTTGGTGCGACTTTAGATGCAAACATGGCTACTGAAGGAGACAAAATCCAAGGTGTAAAATGTTCATCATGCCACAAACTATCTGATGAAAGATTAGTGGGTCCGGGATGGAAAGGTGTAACAGAAAGAAGAAAACCGGAATGGATTATGAATTTTATTACAAATCCTGACCCAATGATTGACAAAGACCCGGAAGTACAAGCACAGTTAGAAATATGTTTAGTACGTATGCCTAACCAAAGCTTATCCGACAATGAAGCTCGTAGCATATTAGAGTTTATGCGTAAAAATGACGGAGTAAAATAATCAATAAAATTAATTACAATCAATATCACAATTATGAAAAGCAAAAATTTAATAGTGGGCGGAGTATTATCTGCTGCTATTATGAGTTCAATGGTAGCTTGCAAACCAAAATCGGCAAGTGAAGCGGTAAGCGGTGGCGCTGCCGAAAAAGCATACGTTGCACCGGGAAAATATGACCAATTTTACAACTTTGTAAGCGGTGGTTTTAGTGGTCAATTAAGTGTATATGGTTTGCCAAGTGGAAGATTATTGCGCGTTATCCCTGTTTTTTCTGTTGATCCGGAAAAAGGTTGGGGTTATAGCGAAGAGAGCAAGCCAATGCTTAACACTTCGCACGGAATGGTGCCTTGGGATGATTTACACCATACAGAATTATCACAAACTAATGGCGAAGTTGATGGAAGATGGGTTTTTGGTAATGCCAATAACACACCACGTGTAGCACGTATTGATTTAAAAACATTCCGTACTGCTGAGATAATTGAATTACCGAATAGTGCGGGTAATCACTCCTCTCCTTTTATTACTGAAAACACAGAGTATGTGGTTGCAGGAACTCGCTTTAGCGTTCCTATGGATAATGCCAATGGTGATGTTCCAATTAGCACATACAAACAAAATTTCAAAGGCACATTAAGTTTCATCAGTGTAGGGCAAGAAGGAAACATGGATATTGCATTCCAAATTCAATGCCCTGGTGTAAACTTTGACTTAAGCCATGCAGGTAAAGGTAAATCACATGGTTGGTTTTTCTTTTCTTGCTATAATACAGAGCAAGCTAATACCTTGTTAGAAGTAAATGCTTCTAAAAATGATAAAGATTTTATCATGGCAGTAAACTGGAAAAAAGCAGAAGAGTATATTAAAGCCGGAAAAGGCAAAAAAGTTCCTGTAAAATATGCGCATAACGTTTGGGACGACAAAACACATACTGCTAAATCTGTTATTAAAAACGAAGTTCTTGTATTGGATGCAAAAGAATTACAAGACATCTGCTATATGATACCTTGTCCTAAATCACCACACGGATGTGATGTGGACCCTACAGGTGAGTACATTGTTGGTAGTGGTAAATTAGCAGCTTTAATTCCTGTATTTAGCTTCGATAAAATTCAAAAAGCAATTGCTGATAAAACATACGAAGGACAATATGATGGAATTAACGTAATTAAATACGAAGCAGCATTACACGGTGAAGTTAAAAAACCTGGATTAGGTCCTTTACACACTGAATTTGACGGAAAAGGCAATGCATATACTTCTTTCTTCGTGTCATCAGAGGTTGTAAAATGGAATATAAAAGACTTAACAGTATTGGATAGAGTTCCTACTTTCTACTCAGTTGGTCACTTATGTATTCCTGGTGGCGATAGCAAAAAGCCATTTGGAAAATACTTAATTGCATACAATAAAATTACTAAAGACAGATATTTACCAACCGGACCGGAATTATCACAAAGTGCACAGTTATACGACATCAGTGGCGATAAAATGCAACTTATCTTAGATTTCCCTACTATTGGTGAACCACACTACGCACAGGCTGCTCCTGCTGAATTAATATCTAAAAACTCAACTAAGATATTTAAAATTGGAGAGAATCAACATCCTTATGTAGCAAAAGGTGAAGCAGAAACTAAAGTAGTACGTAATGGCAAAGATGTTCATGTTTATATTACAGCTATCCGCTCTCACTTTGCACCGGATAATATTGAAGGGGTAAAAGTTGGCGATAATGTTTATTTCCACGTAACTAACCTTGAGCAAGATTGGGATGTACCACATGGCTTTGCAGTAAAAGGAGCTAATAATGGCGAACTATTGATTATGCCGGGAGAAACTTCTACATTGAAATGGGTTCCTGAAAAAGTTGGAATTTATCCAATATATTGTACAGACTTTTGTAGTGCATTGCACCAAGAAATGCAAGGATACGTAAGAGTATCGCCTGCCGGAAGCAATGTACCACTAACTTATAGTATAGGTAAAACTGCACCTGAAAACGAAAGCAGTAAATAATAAAACGCAAAAGGGTGTAGGCGTTTAACTACACCCTTTTTTATTAAATTAATAATCATGCAATCACGTTCTATTCAGCCAATATCAAAATTTATATTGGTTGCGGTTTCTCTTTGTTTAGTAGCATCGCTATTTGCACCCTTGTGGCGAATTGAATTGGATGCTCCACAATATCCGGAAGGCTTGGCATTACAAATTTGGGCCAATAAATTAGCCGGTGATGTTGATATTATTAATGGTTTGAACCATTATATCGGTATGCAAACATTACACACCGAGAACTTTATTGAATTTACTATATTGCCATATATAATTATATTTTTTGCTATTGTAGCTTTAGCTGTGGCTGTAATTGCAAAACGTGGCGCATTACTTACTCTTTTAATTTCTTTTGTTGTTTTCGGTATTGTATCCATGATTGATTTTTATCGTTGGAATTATAATTATGGACACAACTTAGACCCAAATGCAGCTATTCAGGTACCGGGTATGGCTTATCAACCACCGATACTTGGTTTTAAGCAACTTTTAAATTTTGGGGCATTTTCAATTCCTGATATTGGTGGTTGGCTTTTTATTTTGGCAGGTGTTTTATTATCGCTTGCAGTATTTTTAGAATACAAACCATTTATCAAAAAAGCAAAATATACTACAATACTAATTCTACCATTTGTCTTCTTTCAAACAGCATGCTCACAAAAAGGTCCTGTGCCTGTAAAGTTAAATGCAGACCAATGCGGATATTGCAAAATGACAATCACAGAGCCACAATTTGCTTGTGAATTAATTACAACAAAAGGAAGAGTTTATAAGTTTGATGATTTACATTGCTTGAAAAAGTATTTGAAAAACCAACCGGAAGAAAATGCAGATTTATATGTTGCTAATTTTACAAATCCGGAAAAATTTATACCGTTAAAAAGTGCATTTTTGCTAAAAGGTGGAACTATAAAAAGCCCAATGGGTGGACATACAGCTGCCTTTGAAAGCAAATCAGATGCTGAAAATGCTCAAAAGGATTTACAAGGAGAATTAATAAATTGGGAATAAAAGTAAAATATTTTTATTCATGTTTGTTTGTGCTTATACAGCAAGTTGCATTTGCTACTCAGTTTACCGCAAATCAATCTACCGGAATTAAGCCAATTATAGCTTTAGCTAAAGCATTCGATACGATATGGGTTGAAAGTGGTGTTTATAAAGAAGGCAATATTACTATTGACAAGCCGCTGTATTTTATAGGTAAAAATTATCCAACTATTGATGGAGAAACAAAAGTTGAAGTAATATCAATTAAATCATCCTTTGTAACATTTACAGGTTTTCGCATCGTTAATTCAGGTTATGCTTCCTTAGAAGACCCTTGTGGTATAAAAGTATATCAAAGCGAAAATGTAACAATAAGCAATAACCAACTGGACAATAATTTTTTTGGGATATACTTACAATACAGCAAAAATTGTGAGGTAAAAAATAATACCATAACGGCTTATGCCATAGAAGAACAACAAATAGGAAATGGTATTCATTGCTGGAAAAGTGACAGCCTGCAAATAATTGGCAATAAGATAAAAGGACATAGGGATGGAATTTATTTTGAATTTGTAAAACACTCCATAATATGGAGAAATATTGCAATTGGTAATATTCGATATGGATTACATTTTATGTTTTCCAACAACGATTCGTATATAGGAAATGTATTTAAAAATAATGGTGCCGGAGTAGCAGTAATGTACACCAATCATGTAACAATGATAAATAATTATTTTATGGATAATTGGGGTGATGCCGCATACGGATTATTGTTAAAAGAAATCTCTGACAGTTATATCTCAGGAAATAAATTTATATCCAACACATCCGGCATTTATATGGAGGGCACAAGCAGAATTATTGTAGAAAAAAATGTGTTTAAAGACAATGGATGGGGGATGAAAATTCAAGCTAGTTGCGATGACAATCAAATATACAACAACAATTTTTTGACCAACACTTTTGATGTGAGTACAAACGGAACATTGGTATTAAACACCTTTAATAACAATTATTGGGATAGATACTCAGGTTATGATTTGAACAAAGATAAAATAGGAGATGTGCCTTATCATCCGCTAAGTTTATTTGCAGTACTTGTTGAAAGTACACCCTCTGTTATGATTTTATTTAGAAGTTTTTTTATTGGGTTATTAGAAAAATCGGAAAAAATTATCCCAAGCTTAACACCGGATAATTTTATTGATAACAACCCACTAATGCGCCCACTTACATTATGATTATACTTGATAATTTAACCAAACAATACGGCAAACTGTCAGTATTAAACCAGCTTTCAGTTGAGTTTAACAGTGGCGAGTGTGTGGCTCTTATTGGTCCTAATGGTTGTGGTAAAACTACACTAATAAAATCCATACTTGGAATGGTTGTTCCTAATGCCGGAAATATTCTTTTTAAAAACAAAACAATTAAAAATGATGTAACCTATCGTAATTATATAGGTTATATGCCTCAAATTGGACGCTACCCGGATAACATGACTATTGGGCAAGTGTTAGAAATGATTAAATCGGTTAGAAAATACTCGGGTGAGTTGGACTTAGATTTGTATCATGCATTTGCCATTGAAGAGTTATTAAACAAAAAAATGCGCACACTATCCGGTGGTACAACACAAAAAGTAAGTGCAGTATTAGCATTTTTATTTAACCCGGAGTTGTTGATTTTGGATGAGCCAACTGCAGGTTTAGACCCTATTGCTTCAGAAGTGTTGAAAGAAAAAATTATAAAAGAGAAGCAAAAAGGAAAATTGATTTTAATAACATCTCAT
>JACFNJ010000099.1 GCA_019454865.1 Bacteroidia bacterium | reverse complement strand
TTCTTTTAGTGCAATAAATATAACTTTTTCATAGGGTACGTCTTTTACCGATTGAAACGCATGGTAAAGCATAGGCTTTCCTGCAATCTCAATAAGTGGTTTTGGCGTAGTGAATCCTACATTGGCATACCGACTACCACGGCCTGCCATGGGTATAATTAACAGCATTTTACTTTTCTCTTGCAAGCGTTTCTATTTGTTCGGTTGACAAGTTTTGCCAATCATCAAATCGGAATGCGCGATCATCGATATATAAATTGGCATTTGGTTTTCCGAAGTAGATCTCATCATACTCCACATCATTTTTTTCTAACCATTCTAAGGTTACTTTTCCTACATTCTTCATCACTTTACCTACGTTACTTTCACAGGTTGCCATATTTCTGGCGGTTTGAATAATGATATAATGTCCTTCAGCACGTAGTTTTTTTATAAACTCAACAGCACCGGGTTTAACCAATACATCTGCATAGGTTTCGTGTTTTTGTTTAAGAGTACAAATCGTACCGTCTAAATCTATAACTATTCTCATTATTTATTTCTTATTCTGTTTTGTCTGTATCGCTCAATATATTTAAAAACTATTTGGTTAAACAGTATGGCAAACACAAATGAAATTGAAAGATTTAATATACCCGAGTTATTTCCAATGTTAGGCGCAAGCACCACTATAATTAATCCAATAAAGCCGTGAATAATATAAATAGGATAACTTGTTTCCCCTATTAGCCTGTCTATTTTATTTGATTTGGTGGCTGCAAAAATAAATGGAATGGAACAAGCGAAAAGAAATAGATAAATATATTTCTGCAATAAGCTATCTGAACCCAGGTATTGAAATATAAATGTATAAGTGATAATTAAAAACAATGTTACAAAACTTACATTTTGACTAATACTGCTTTTATTGGCTTTATACCAGCGATGCATCAATAATCCTATTAAAAAGAAACCAAGCTCAAAAGGAAAAAACTGGTACGACCAAGGAGTATCAAAATAACCATTGCTGTATGTGTAGAATCTCATAGCAAACAAGGCACAAATAATTAAAATGATGGCACTATTTTTAAATTTATTAAGGAATGGTACCAGCAAATAGAAATAAATCTCTAAGCTAATGGTCCATGCCTGCTTCATAAATAAAAACCTGTGCAATGAAATTTTTGCATTAGAGTAGTCAGGTTGGAAGAAGTAAGTACCTTTTTCGAAGCCGATAAAGAACAGAACATCCTGCCCAACAATAAAAATGTTGGTAAAAATGAAGTATATAAAATTTGGAAGTGTTAGCAGATCTTTATGAACAATATAATAGTTAAAAATATATGTGGATTTGTTCGTCAATAAAGCTACAGCTCCCAGTGTCAATATCATTGCAATTGTAAACCAGTAAACCGGATATAGTTTAAGCAGCCTATTTGTTATGAAAACCTTATAGCCTTTCCAGCTTGTAGTTTCATATTTATCTGTTAAAACTAACGACATATAAAAACCCGAAATCATGTAAAATGCTTGTACAGCCACATCGCCCCCAACTAAAGTTAAGCCAAATATGGGAGATGTGTGTAGTATTAGAACAGAAACAGCAAGTAATAATCTAATAAGTCCCATCGGCTAATAGTTCATTTAAAATCTGTATACTTTTCGCGTACATCATGTGTTGTCTTTCTCTATAGTCAGCATGATAGGGTATCATGCTTAAAAACAATAATCCTTCAATCAATTTTATGTCGCGAAGGTTATACCCATTGGCTTCTATGCACTTGTCGGTGTATAAAGCCAAATGTTTGTTTTTGTCGTCTTCAAACAGTTCGTACTCAAATCCATTTTCATTGGTATTTATTTGAAATAGATCACCAACAATGTAATCATACAAACCAACCAGACTATGTCGCAATTTAGCGATATCATACCGTGCATCACCATAAATTCCTTTCTCACCAAAACTCCCTCTAGGATCAATCAAACGAACAATTTGATTGTTTAGATCGTATAAGATATTCGATAGGCAATAATCACCATGAATAATATTGAAATGAGGCTGTTTGGATAGGGCTTTAATTTCATTGGCTAACTTATCCAAACAAGTTTTAATATTGGTGTAATTTAAACCATTAATTATTATATGTTCTTTATCCCAAAGGGTTTCCCAAAATATATCTTGGGACAGCATTTGATTGATGCGTTCTTGTGTTTTAATTTCATACATTGTTACCAAACAGGCTTCGGAAGCCGGTTTTTCGTATTGCTTAAATAAGCCGTGGATTTGAAATAGGTAATCAATAATTGATTCCCAAACTGATGTACTTAAATCGCCATAAACAAATAATTCGGACAAACTAGGATAGCCATAAAACTCTTGTGTAATGGATATTTTATTTTTTATTTCTTTGGTTATTATTCGAGGAGTAAGAGTTTTCAACTCTTCCGGTAAATCAATATACCAATTTAATTCATCGGCCAATTTTTCATTTTTCTCACTTACTTTGGTTATGGTATTAAATAGCGGGTCTATAGTTAGTTGATTGAAATGCCTTGGTCTTAGAAGTGATTTTTTTGATTGTATGAAACTTTCCAAATGTCCGAAATCAAACCATGTATTTACCTTTTCTAAGGTTAATGGGTGTATTTTATGATAATGTAAAAGTACCGCACTAAGTTCTTTCGAACCTTGATTGATACAATCTTGCGCACAACTTAATAATGTATTGGCGTTACTAAATTGGTAGTAACCACAAAGCGCATTATGGTTTTCGCCCGGTATTTTCTTTTTATCAATGAGTTCAATTAAATCGCCTTGTTCGTCTGTTTTTACCACACACCAATTCTCACTGGATTTGACAGTTGAAAAAAACATTTTGTCCTGCATATTTTCAAATGAATCATAAATCAAAGTATCGCCTAGTACAACTTGAATTGAGGTGTCATTTGTAGGTTTAATTGTTAATCCGGCTATTAAAGAGTCAAGTATTGAATTAGGATTCTCTAAGCTAATTACATCCAAATGAATACGTTTACTGTAATGTTTTTCTAACAATTGTTTGAGTCGTATATTTTCAGCACGAACTACTATACTAATATCGGTATAACCTTTTTGAATCAAGTCGTCTAAAATCCAACTGATAACCGGTTTGCCATTAACAGGTATGGTGGCATTGCTTTGGTGCATACCAAAGGGTAAACGTGTATAGTCTATTTTTCCAGCGGAGAGTATTAAGGTTTTCAATTGTTATTGCCAAAAAATTCTGAAATAGATTCAACTACATAATCAATTTCAACTTCTGTAAGCTCTGGATACATTGGAATTGATAGAATACTTTGTGAATCTAAAATTGAATTTGAATATTCTTTTGAATTAAAATTTCTATGTTTGTAACAATCAAGCATAGGTAAACTACTTGGGTAATGAATAGCTGTTTCAATCCCTTTTTCATATAGGAACTTTTTTAGTTCATTTCTTTTATTAGTTTTTATCACATATAGATGAAATGTATGCTTCGTTTCAGGTCTTATAGTAGGATAACTAACACCTATTAAATTCTTTGATTTAAATTTTAAATCATAAATTTTAGCATTTCTAATTCTTGCTTCAGTCCATTTTTGAATATAACTTAGTTTTACATTTAAAATAGCAGCTTGTAAACCATCTAGCCGACTATTTATACCTTCTATTTTATGCTGATGTTTAATTAAGGCTCCATGTCTTGCAAACATTTTACAGTGTTCAGCTAGTTTGTCATCATTGGTAATAATACATCCTGCATCTCCATATGCACCTAAGTTTTTTCCTGGGTAGAAACTAAAAGATCCTGCTATGCCCATTGTACCAGCCCTTTTCCCTTTGAATTCTGAAAAATGTGATTGTGCACAATCCTCAATAATATGTATATTATGTTTATTAGCCAATTCAAGTAATCCTTCCATATCAACCATTTGGCCGTATAGATGAACTGGTATAATGGCCTTGGTTTTTGTTGTTATTTTACTTTCAATTTTTTTGATATCTATTGTAAAATACTCGGGTTCAGTATCTACAAATATAGGTGTTGCTCCAGTTTGTGAGATAGTTTCAGAACTTGAAATCCAACTGTGAGCAGATGTAATTACTTCATCTCCAGTACCAATTCCTAACATTTTCATTATGATATATAAAGAGTCAGTTCCATTGGCTACACTGATACAATGTTTTACTCCATAAAGTTCTGCAAAGTTTTTTTCAAACTGTTCAACATGTTTACCTCCGATAAATGAGGTTTCTTCTATCACTTGTGAAATTATTTTATCAATTTCAGGTTTAATTGATTGATATTGGGCTTTTAAATTAACAAATTGGATTTTCATATTATTTCAATTTTCTTGCAGGGTTTCCTGCATATACTCCTGGTTCAAAAATATTTTTAGTAACTACTGCTCCAGCACCAATTACTACGTTATCACAAATAGTAATAGGCAATATTGTAGCGTTTGATCCAATGGAAACATTGTTTCCAATTTTTGTATGTTTCCATAAATCTTTATTACCTCTTGCAGGTCCTCCATTAACAAATGTATCATTAATAAACATTACTCCATGTCCAATAAAACAATCGTTTCCAATACTTACCAATTCACAAATAAAACTATTCGATTGTATTTTACAACGTGCCCCAATTGATACATCTTTTTGTATTTCTACAAATGGACCAACGAATGTTTTATCTCCAATTTTGCAACCATATAAATTAACTGGGTTTATAATTATAATGTCCTTACCAAACTCTACATTTTGTATTCCGGGTTCTAATATTCTTAAGTTATCCATTGGCGTTATATATTTTATCGATGATTTCTACTGTTTTTAATCCTTCAAAACCACTTGTTGCTATTGATGCACCTGTGGTTAATACTTCAATAAGGTTTTTATATATTTTATCGTGATTACTCATTGAACCAAAATAGGTGCCATAATTATTTGGCTTATTTCCCTCTGGCAAGTTCTCTATTTTATAATCTTTAATGTTTTGGTACTCTAATTCGTTAAGGTATTGACCTCCAATTTTTACTGTACCATTTTCTCCAAAAATAGTAAGAGATCCTTCCATGTTTTTTTCAAAACTATTTACAGTATAGTTTATTGTACCGATTGCTCCATTATAAAATTTAATAATTACTACACCTGTATCTTCAAATTCTATAATATCTTGATGTGCATAGTTGCCAAAATAACTTTTTGCCTCTTTAATGTCACCTATTAGCCAATATAACAAATCAACAAAATGGCTGAATTGCGTATAAAGAGTTCCTCCGTCCAACGCTTTGGTTCCTTTCCATGAATTCTGATAATATGCTTCATTACGGTTCCAAAAACAACTTAGTTGTACACTATAAATTTTACCTAGCTTTCCATTTTCTATGGCCTCCTTAACTGCAGCTACTGGAGGATTAAACCTATTTTGTTTAATCGCATAAAGTCTTTTGTTCGATTTTTCTGCTGCCTTTATCATTTCTCCACAATCTTGAACATCAATTGCAAGTGGCTTTTCGCACAACACATTAAATCCAGCCTCTAATGATTTTATACTGTGTATAGCATGTAATCCATTTGGCGAGCATATTGTAACCACATCAGCCTTGGTGTTGGCTAACATATCTTCAATAGAATAGAAAATATTGG
Organism: Bacteroidia bacterium; assembly: GCA_019454865.1. Classification (GTDB taxonomy): domain Bacteria; phylum Bacteroidota; class Bacteroidia; order UKL13-3; family UKL13-3; genus UBA6183. The sequence continues at coordinate 3,553 of JACFNJ010000099.1, read as the reverse complement.
CATTGTATTTTTTGCCGAATTCATCCGCTTTTTCTTTTATCACATCGCAAACTGCAACTAGTTCTCCTTGTTCAAAAATATGTTCAGCATGTCTGTTGGCTATTCTTCCGCAGCCCACAAGCGCAAATTTTATTTTATTTTTCATTGTTTAGTAAGGTATCATAAAGGTTGGTAATTTTTAATGTCTGTTTTATATTATCAAATTCTGCTTTAGCTTTTTGCTTAGCGTTTATAGATATTTGTTTAATTTCGTTTTTCTCGGATTTTAGTTTTTCAATAATGGTACATATAGAATTGATATCACCCTCTTTTACAGTAAACCCATCTTGTCCATTAATTATCATTTGTGTTAATTCTGGATACCTATGAGTTGATATACTTACCGTCCCTACTGCCATAGTCTCAAAAGTTTGTCTACCCATGGAGCCAAGCCTATTGCAATTTACCACAATATCCATAGCGGCCATAATTTTTAAGTAATCAGAACGGTAACCTAATAAGATAATTCCATTTCTCATTTCCTCATCTGATAAGTAATGGTTTAGTTTTTCCAAAACATTAGTTTTATTGCCATTCGAATCCAATTCCAATTGTTGTTCATTAGGCAAACTACCCACCATATAAAACCTAAATGTATTGTTGGGATATTTTTTTAAGAGTGATTTGGCTATTTCTAAAAAGTCCCACAAACCTTTTTGCCTGTTATATTTGGCAACCCAGGCTATGTTTATGGTTTTATCAGATATTTTCAACTCTTCACGAGTTTTACTTACATTCAAACAAGCAACTTCGGCTTCTGTTGTATCTATAGAGTTATAAATACAGTTAGTTTTGTTTGATTTGAATTCGTTATATTCTGCCTCCGTTATCCCAATAATTTTGTCGGCATATAACCGAATAATTTTTTTTTGTATCCACTCATTTATTGTGGCATCAATAATGTAAAAGGTACTTCTTACATGTTGTACAATTGGAATATTTAACCCCAACATAGAAATGCCTGCATTTAATGCTGCCTTATCATTTATATGTACCAATGATGGATTAATTGAAGCAATTAGTTTCCTTAGTTTTGTATTAGGAAAAAGTGCTTTATAATTTTGTAAATTACCTCTTGACAAAAATTTAGGACCGGGGTATGTCCAGAATGTTGGTGTTTGTAACAAGTATGTTCTTATGCCAATGCTTTCCATTTCTTTTAAGGCAGGTCCATCATTAAGGAATAACACTTCCGCATAATATTTATCTTGATTAAGGCCTAATATTAAATACTTTAAGCTTAAAAATGAACCGGTAATTAATCCATCCTGATGAATATAAAGTATTTTTAACTTTGATCTCAATTTATTTATAAAAATTTCTTTTTAAAATAATAATTAATTGTTTGAATCGTTGATTCCATAATCTAAAAACTCTATTAGTTTTATATTCATAATGACTTTTAGGTTGAGTATTTATAATTTTATCAAATTCATTATTGCTTATTTCAAGCTTCTTTTTAAAATAGTTTATATCATTATTTAAATCAAGATCTGATTTATAAACAGGAATTGTTAATTCATTTAATGCAATTTCCCTAGAGATCTGTTTGGAACAAATTAAATTTGATAAATGTGCTCTTCTTTTATCAAATCCAGTTTTCTTTGGTAATATATATGCTTGATAAAATTTGGTAATTATTGATTCGTGATGCTTATCTCCATAACTTTTCCAACCCAATTCTTCTGAAATAAGCTTAATTACATTCTCTTTTTTATAATCAATATAGTTTAAAATGGAAATTGTTGTGAGATTTAAAAAATAATTATAATAAAGCATTTTAAACCATGTAATTCTTGGATATGTTTTTAATTTGCGACCTGAACCGTGTTTTTTGTATATATCTTTTATATTTCTATAATCTGTTTTATGCTTATAATACCATGACTCAGGAAGGATTGATTCTGTAGCTATGTTTGTCCCACTAATTATATATTTAATTTTATTTTTTTTTGCAAGTTTATGCATTGTAGCAATAATTGCATGGTCACTAATTGCTTCTATGTCAATTACGGATGCATATAAATAAGCTAGTTGAAGATCTCGAAATTCTTCCCAATCTATTACAATTGTATATAAATCAATATTAAGTTTCTTGATAATGTTTTCAATATTTTCAACTGCTAATTCTGAATTCCAGCCATTATCAAGGTGAACCGCTAATGGACGCAATCCAAATTTATTTACAAGCAATGCAACATAGCTACTATCAACACCCCCACTCAACCCTATGATACAATCATACTCTTTACCTTTTCCATCTTTTTTTATTCTTTCTATTAATTTAGAAAGTTTTTTTAATGATTCTTCACTACCTGGAATATGCTGTTTTATTAATTCTTCAAATTTTAAACAATGATTACAAACGCCATCTTTATTAAATTCAATATCTGGGTCACTTGTATCCATAACGCAATGAGTACAAATTTGGTAAGGTCCGTCTTTTTTTAATTTCATTCTAAAATTTATTATTATAACTTATTAATACTGCTTTATGTTTACCATTATAAACAAACATGCTTCCTGCCGCAACACCTGAAGCCCCATTTTTAAATGCAAATTGAAAGTCATTAATACTAGATGCTCCACCTGCTATTACTAAAGGTATTTTTAATACATTTGCAATTGTTTTCATTGTATCAATATCATATCCTGTTCTCGTCCCATCTTTATCTACAGATTGTAATATAATTTCTCCCACACCAATTTTTTGATAATTTAATGCAAGCGATTTTATATCATAATTAAATTTTAATGTAGTTTCAGGAAAATAAGGAATGTGTTTACCCCAGAAATTTCTTTTGTAATTAATACATGCAACTACACTCTGGCTTCCAAAGTGTTCAATGATTTTAATAACTTCACTTCCATTTTCTATGATCAAGTGATTTAAAATCACTTTTTCAATTCCAATATTAAATAGATTTCTAGCATCTTCTAAATTTCTAATTCCACCGCCATATCCAATTGGCATAAAAGCCTCACTTACTATAGATTCTATAAGTTTGAAATTAGGACCTTTTCGTAATTTTCTTGCTTTAATATCAAAAATTATAAGTTCATCAACTTCTTTATCATTAAATATTTTAACAGCATTAATTGGGTCTCCTATATAGTTTGGCGAATTAAACTTTATTGTTTTTACAAGCCTTCTTTCGTTTAGTAATAATATTGGAATTACACGCACAATTGTTTATATTAAATTGTTATAAGCTTTTAACAAGTTCATCCCATATTTATGACTTTTTTCAGGATGGAATTGAACGCCAAAAATATTTTCTTTATAAATCCCACAATGAAATTCATTACCATAATTGCAAGTTGCTAATACGTTAGTTTCATTTTTACAAGTAACATAATAAGAATGCACAAAATAAAATCGTGGCGTACTTAATTGAGAACTTTCGGGTTGTAATATATTGTTTTTAAATTTAACATTATTCCAACCCATATGAGGAATTTTTAATTTATTGTCATTAAATTCAAATTTTAGTGTATTTGCATCAATCCATCC
>JACFNJ010000368.1 GCA_019454865.1 Bacteroidia bacterium | reverse complement strand
CTTAAAGTGACCTCTAGCAAATTGATATGATCGGAAAATTATTTTTTTTATTACTAATACCTCTTCTTCATTTCTTGGTGCATAAACCATGATAAAATTTAATGGCAAATAACCCCTTTTAGCAATTGGATGCAACTCTCCCCAACCTTTTTCAATCACATATTTTGCATCATTTAACGGTAAACCAAGATGTATACTGCCATCAGGCACTGGATGAAAATGAGCAAATTCATTTTCAATCATAAAAGCATTACAATGGTTACACATTTTATCTTCTGACAGACACATCGCCTGTGCACCAGGTACCGATATCTTGCTATTTGCTTGTGCTATGTCCGGTAGAGAAAATGCCCAATTCATAAGCTCGTTCACAAGTTTTCTATCAGTCGGTTGTTGGTCTAATTGCATATGTGGGTTGCTCGGTGTCGTAATTGGTTTGATTCCGATTCTTAAAGGAAGCTCAAATTCTAAGTTTAAAGGCATTTTATCAGATTGTTTAGAGGTTTGACTCATTGTTATAATTAGTGTTATTAAAAGCACACAAAAGACTTTCATAAGTTGTAAGAAAATATTTATCCTATACGAAATCCCCTGTTGCTAAATGCGGGTAATAGTTCTTCAAATGTGTGTTCAATGTTTTCGTTTTCATCCATCAGGGCTAAACTGTATATCAAAGGCACATAATGGTCGGGGGTGGGTGCTGCCATTAATCCTAATTTTTGCTTTTCGTAATTCACTATGCTTTGAACGTCCCGTTTGTCCAACTGTTGTTTTATCCATTTGTCAAATTCTATATCCCATCCATAGGGTGTCATATTACCATTAAAAAAACGCTTACCTGCTTCTTTTATATTATGCACTACTGCTCCGCTTCCGATTACTAAAACTCCTTTATCCCTAAGTGGCTTGAGTTGTTTTGCTAAATCAAAATGGTATTGTGCAGATTGGTAGTAATCAATGCTCATTTCAAACACAGGCACATCGGCTTTTGGGAACATGTGTTTAAGCATTGGCCATGCACCGTGGTCTAATCCCCAATCGGTTGTTTCCGAAACGGAAGGAACGATTTTCTTTACTTCGCGGGCAATATCAGGCGAGCCTTTGGCTTTGTAATATACCTTGTAGTATTCTTCGGGAAAACCATAATA
>JACFNJ010000367.1 GCA_019454865.1 Bacteroidia bacterium | reverse complement strand
GAAGAACAACATCTTCCATTGTAGCATTTTTAAAAGATGGTGAACGTAAAATAGGCGACCCTGCTAAAAGACAAGCAGTAACTAACCCTAAAAACACTATCTATTCCATAAAACGGTTTATGGGAACAAACTATGATGAATCAAAAAAAGAAGCAAGTAGAGTTCCGTACACTGTTGAAAAAGGCGAAAACAATACTCCACGTGTAAATATTGATGGCAGATTATATACACCACAAGAAATTTCGGCAATGATTTTACAAAAAATGAAAAAAACTGCCGAAGATTATTTAGGTACTGAAGTAAAAGAAGCCGTAATAACAGTACCTGCTTATTTTAATGATGCACAAAGACAAGCAACAAAAGAAGCAGGGGAAATTGCCGGATTAAATGTAAGACGTATTATTAATGAACCAACAGCTGCTGCATTGGCATACGGATTAGACAAAACCGGAAAGAAAGATTTGAAAGTAGTAGTTTTTGACTGCGGAGGTGGAACACATGATGTTTCTGTTTTGGAAATGTATGATGTAGATGGAACCGGTACATTTGAAGTAAAATCAACTGACGGTGATACACATCTTGGTGGTGATGACTTTGACCAAGTAATTATTGATTGGTTAGCAAATGAATTTAAAGCTGAAGAATCTATTGATTTACGCTTAGATTCAATGGCACTACAACGTCTAAAAGAAGCAGCTGAAAAAGCAAAAGTTGAATTATCCAGCTCTACACAAACCGAAGTAAATTTACCCTACATTACAGCTACCGCAAGCGGACCAAAACATTTAGTTAAAACATTAACACGTGCCAAATTTGAACAACTTGCAGATAGTTTAATAAAACGCACAATTGAACCTTGCAAAACAGCATTAAAAAATGCAGGATTAACACCAAGTGATATTGATGAAATTATTTTAGTTGGAGGTTCTACACGTATTCCGGCTATACAAGCTGCTGTGGAAAGCTATTTTGGGAAAGCACCTTCAAAAGGAGTAAATCCGGATGAAGTAGTAGCATTAGGTGCTGCAATTCAAGGTGGTGTATTAACCGGTGAAGTAAAAGACGTATTATTGTTAGACGTAACTCCTTTAAGCCTTGGTATTGAAACAATGGGAGGTGTTTTTACAAAGTTAATTGAAGCAAATACT
>JACFNJ010000098.1 GCA_019454865.1 Bacteroidia bacterium | reverse complement strand
TGACTCCAAGAAAATTTGTCCGTCAGTAATTGAAATTACGTTGGTAGGAATATAAGCTGATACGTCACCTGCTTGTGTTTCAATAATCGGTAAAGCAGTAAGCGAACCTCCACCTTTTACCAAATGCTTGATAGAAGCAGGGATATCATTCATTTCTTGAGCAATTCTATCGGTGCTGTTTATTTTAGCAGCTCTTTCTAACAAGCGACTGTGAAGATAGAACACATCACCCGGATACGCTTCACGTCCTGGAGGGCGCTTTAATAATAATGATACCTCACGATACGCAACTGCTTGTTTAGATAAATCATCATAAACAATTAATGCCGGACGACCGGTATCACGGAAAAACTCTCCGATGGCGGCTCCAGCCATAGGTGCAAAAAATTGCATTGGAGCAGGATCGGATGAGGTTGCTGAAACTATTATTGTATAAGGCATAGCTCCACGGTCTTCTAAAGTTTTTACAACCTGTGCTACTGTGGATGCTTTTTGTCCTACTGCTACGTATATACAATAAACAGGCTTACCTGCTTCATAAAATTCTTTTTGATTAATAATTGTATCAATACATACCGCAGTTTTTCCGGTTTGACGATCACCAATTACTAATTCGCGTTGTCCACGTCCGATAGGAATCATCGCATCAATAGCTTTGATACCTGTTTGAAGTGGTTCTTTAACCGGCTCACGATAAATAACACCAGGAGCTTTACGCTCCAATGGCATTTCGTATAATTCGCCTGTAATCGGACCTTTTCCGTCAATGGCTTCACCAAGTGTATTTACGACACGTCCAAGCATTCCCTCTCCTACTTTAATAGAAGCAATACGTCCGGTGCGTTTTACCGAATCGCCTTCAAGTATTGAGTCGGATGAACCCAACAATACGGCACCAACATTGTCTTCTTCAAGGTTTAACACAATAGCTTGAACACCGTTGGCAAATTCAACTAATTCACCACTTTGAACTTTGGTAAGTCCGTAAATACGAGCAATACCATCGCCCACTTGGAGCACAGTACCCACTTCTTCTAATTCAGCTTCCGATTTGAAGCCGCTTAGTTGCTCTCTAATGATTGCAGATACCTCATCAGGTCTGATCTCTACCATAAATTGTTTTATTTAGATATGTAACTGTTTAATAATTCTTGTTTTAATTTACCCAATTTGCCCGATACACTTGCATCAAACAAACGGTCGCCAACTTGCACTACCAATCCGCCTATCAATTCTTTTTCTACTTTTGCTGTTAAAGAAATCTTTTTGCCGGTTTGAGCCTCAATATGGCTTTTTATTTCGTTTAGTGTGTTTTCACTTAATGTAACAGCCGATTTTACTGTAGCACCGGCTATTTGGAACATTTCATTGTATTGGTTAACAAAATTTGTTGCTATATCCAGTAATAATTTTTCTCGCTTTTTGCGCACTACAATTTGTATAAATGAAAATGTAAGTTTTTGAAATGCTTTTCCGAAAACATTGGATAAAACTGTAAACTTTTTATCGCCATTTATTATTGGGCTATTCAATAAGTTTAAAAGTTCTTTGTTAGCTTTAACTGTAGCAGAAAAAGATTTCATATCAGCCAAAACTGCATCTAAGCAGTTTTGCTCTTTAGCCAAATCAAGTAATGATTTTGCATATCGGGATGAAACTCTATATTCTGACATCTTAGTTTACAGTAATTGATTTAATTGTATCGTTTACAAATGCCTCTTGCTGTGCACGGTCTTCTAATTGCTTACGTAATACTTTCTCGGCCATCTCAACTGAAAGAATTGCAACTTGAGTTTTAAGCTGATTCATTGCAGTTAATTTTTCACGCTCAATTGCATCCTTAGCAGCAGCAATCATTTTGTCGCCTTCGGCTTTTGCATCATTTTTAGCTTTTGCCAAAATTTGATCTTTCATTTCGCCTGCTTCTTTTAACAAACGATCGCGCTCAGCACGTGCTTCATTTAATAATCTTTCGTTATCATTTTTTAACGCTTGCATTTGCTCACGAGCAATCTCAGCTTGTTTCAAAGCTCCTTCTATACTTTCTTCTCTTTCTTTAGGAGCAGCAGTAATTGGTTTCCATGCAAACTTGGTTAATAAAAACATTAAAATTAGGAATGATAATGTTGACCAAACAACTAAACCTAAACTGGGTGTAACTAATTCCATACTATTTTTAAAAATTTCTTTCTCTTTCTTGTTTAAAATTAAAATCGGAAAAGAAAGCCCGATTTGATTTAATACTACAATCGGGCTTTGCTAAAAATTAACCGTTACCTAACAAAGCAACTACCACAGCGAATAATGATACAGCCTCAACTAAGGCTGCGGCAATAAGCATTGCAGTTTGAATTTTGTTGGCGGCTTCAGGTTGACGAGCCATTCCTTCCATGGCTGATCCTCCGATTCTTCCGATACCTAAGCCTGCGCCAATTGCGGCTAATCCAGCTCCGATTGCAGCGATACTTCCTGTCATTGTGTTGATTATTTATTTTAGTTTAACAAAAAAAAGTTTCTAATTAATGATGATCGTTGTTATGACTTGGCTTTTCTAATGCCATTCCGATGTATAATGCAGATAAAATTGTAAAGATGAATGCTTGGATAAATGCAACCAACATCTCAATTACACTGATAAATACAACAAATGGAACAGATACTCCTGCCACAGCAACAGTTTTAAATATAAATATCAGGCATATTAAACTTAATACTAAAATATGTCCTGCTGTAATATTTGCAAATAAACGAACCATTAATGCAAATGGTTTTGTAAATAATCCGATAATTTCAACCGGAATAACTAATGGATATAACCATAATGGTACATGTGGTGTAAATACGTGCCCCCAATAAGTTTTAGTACCATTAATATTTGTGATAATAAGCGTAAATAATGCCAATACCATCGTTACTGCTATATTTCCTGTAAGATTTGCTCCTCCGGGAAAAAATGGAATTAATCCCAAAGTGTTATTAAACCATATAAAGAAGAATACCGTTAATAAATAAGGCATGAATCGGTGGTACTGATCGCCTAAATTTGGACGAGCAATATCATCTCGTACAAATATTATAATTGGTTCCAGCCACGAGCCTAATCCTTTAGGTGCACCAATACCGCGTTTTTTATATCCGTTTGCTATGCTGATAAACATTATTAACAACACAACCACTGAAAAAAGTAAGGATGCAATATTTTTAGTTATGGATAAATCGATAACAGATGCCGATGCAACTTCATCAATATTTCCATTTGCATCAACCACTTTAATTCTTTCTTTTTGCTCACCCGGATGCTTTACTATTTTATAATTATAGTTAGCACCTTGGTAAATGGCATGTCCGTGTTCAAATTTTCCTGATGAAAAGCACTCGAATCCTTTGTCGGTATAAACAATTACAGGCAAATGAATTGAAGTATGCCCCCATAAATGCCAATCATGTGCATCGGCAATATGCTCCATTATAACTTCGCTGGTATTAAATTTTTCTTCTTCGGTTTCGTGATGACCGGTAACTTCTTCTGCAACTTTTTCGGATTCAGTTACCATTTTTGTGGTTAATGAATCCAATTGATTGGTTACTTCAGCGTTATTTTCTGCCTTAACAGAGTATGTAAACGCAAATAATACAAATAAAAAAACCGCAGTAATTGCGCTATATTTCTTTGAAAATCTATTTATTAGCAGGGTCATTGCCACCTTTTCCATTGTTTAAATTCGGGCGCAATTTAACAGTTACTGCCGTAATTTCAAATATTGTGTAAAAAACATAGCTAATAAAAAATGAAAAAATGAATGATTTTGGATAAAAATCGTGTGTATATTTATAATATAAGATATAAACCATACTCATAATAAACCGGAAACCTATAGTAATATAAGCAATATTCACAAACATGGATGGGTCTTTATGATTTTTACCAATAAGTGAAATTGGGTAAATAGCAAAGGTTAGGATTGCGAAAAACAATATTACTTTTAACACATCTTTTACAATTAAATAATCTTGTAAAAGAAAAACACATCCTATTTGAATTACTGTGATTAAGACTAAATATAAAAAAAATCGAATAAAAGACATAAAAATGTGAAGACTGCTAATTCTCTTCTTTTATTAGTTTAAAAAGCAGGTAAAATACCGACACCAATGCAAACAAAACACCCAACAATGTAAAATACGGAAACTTAAATTGATAATTTTTGTCTATCCAATCACCTCCTAATGAAAAACCGACAAATACAGCTATCATTTGAAAAGCAAGTGAACTATACTTAGCATATTTATTGAGCGATTGCTTCCGGTTGAACCGATTTGGTATTTGTGGCTTGTCGTGTTCCATTTCCGGAATTATGAATAGACGCTTCTTTGGTTTTATTCATTTTGCAATTTCCATTAAACGTTGCTCCGGCTTCAATTATCAATTTATTTGAATGCACATCACCGGATATTTTAGCAGTGTTTTTTATTGTAAGCAATTCTGTTGCATAAATATTTCCCGTTACATCACCGGATATTTCAATGTTTGTTGCCTTTATATCGCCTTCAATAACAGCTGTGGCTCCAATTACTAATCGTGCTTTGGAGGTAAGTAATCCTTTAATCCCTCCATCTACTCGCATATCTCCATCCGAATTTACATCACCGATAATTTGTGTGCCATTGTTTATGATGTTAAGTGTATTTGGATTAAAGGTTGTAGTGTTGCTTTTGTTGTTATTAAATAATGCCATGTGTTGTTGTTGTCAAGTGTTTTAAACTGGTTTGAGGTAGCATTTCAGTTACCATATTAAAGGCAAAGCTACACAAAATATACTTTTACACAACTTTTTGTGGATTAGATTATTTTAATAGCTATTTTTTATAAATCTAGACCAAATTCTAATATCATTATTTGTTGTGATTTCTAGTAGATATATCCCGTTGTCAAGTTTATCTATATCAATTCCATCATTGTTAGTGTTTTCAAATCTGTTTTCTATCAAAATTTTTCCAGCAAGATTGTATATTCGAATAATACTTTCATTTGGTATGTTCATTATCTTTATTACTTTCGTTGCTGGATTAGGATATATAACTGTAGGGTACTTCAAGGCTGTTTTGAGATGATTTAATCCTGCTAATAACTCTGATTTTTTTACGAACTTAAGATATGAAGTCCGTTTTAGCTTACCATCAGGATTTATTCCTCTAGTTTGATAGCCACAAACCCAGGCATTGCCATTTGCCTCTAAGAACAAACTTGTAATTTCCGTTTGATAATTTTCCAAGAAATTTTTGTAACCTATTATCAAATAGTTACTGTCAATAAATATCAAATTAAATTCACCTCCATAGTTTTCCTTGGACATTCCACTTAAGTGATGATATCCAAAAATAAATTCATTATTATTGTTTATGTCGAAAGATTCGATATAAGGATTCGAAATGGAGAGGTTGTTATTAAAAACCACTTCGCTATTTTTAATTATACTGATGTATGCACTGTCATGATTGTTGGGGAGGTCAATCAGTTGCTGTGTTTTGATGCTATTAAGAGTTGGATCAAAAATATTTATTCTGAGTAAGTTATATAAAAGTATGATTCCATTTTGAGGGAAATTGTTTAGAATACTTGAATCTTTAATCGTAAGTGACAGAGAGATAAATGACTGTTTGTTTTTTTTATAGGAAACTTGTCCTTTAGGAATAGGCTTGGCTTCCCAAATAGGGGTTGCTGTATAGGCTTCTGTTTTTAAAGTTGAGTCTAATGAAAATAACAGCCCATTTTCGCCATTTAGGAGGTATTTGCCATCCTCTTTTTTTAGAAGATTTAGTATGTCGAAATCGGAAAGTAGAAAGTAAGGTCCGAGGTTAAAGCTGTCGGATACTATTTGGCTTACATATTTTAAGTTAAGGTATTCGTCAAATTCAAAAAGAACTTCAATAGCAGGTTTGAATGATTCATGAATCACTCCATCTTTATTGTTCTTTAATGTTAGTGAGCCATAGTATCCTCCTTCAAAATTAGGTTGTACCTTGAATGGAATGTTTAAAAACTTTATTGATGGGTAAGTAATAGGAAGAGAGAGTTTCGTTAAGTTTTTTTTTATAATATTTAGTTCTGTATTTAGGAGTAAAGTGATTAATCCAACTGATGAGTCTTGTTGGTTGAAATAAGTGCCGAGCACTGTTATTGTGTCTACTTTATCTTGGAAAATAGAATGTGAACTCCAAAAGAAAATGTTGGTATCAATATTTTCGAGTTTTACGAGAAGAGTAAATATCGTGTCATTCGCAGTTTCAAAGAGCCATAGTTCGTTGTTAGGAACAAAACTGCTTGTTTGTGTTTTTACAGAAAGAAGCATTTTATTACTTTCCAATCGTCTTATATTATTGATGCAGTATATGCTATCATTTAGTATTACCGTTTGTGAAAAGCAATTGCTAGTAAATAAAAAAATGTTGATTGTAAGAATAAAATGCTTCATGCTTTTTATAATGACATATTTGGATTATCTAATTTAGAGCAGTATGTGGTTTTGAAAAATTTATATTTATGTTGTATTGGGCCATTATAGACGTCCGTTGCATATGGAAGAACTATAAAGTCAATAAAAACATGCATACTTGCTGGTGCTAACCTCTCATAAATATCATCAACCTTAGAAATGGAATAGTTAATAAATGATTCACTTAAACAACATTTAAATGTGAAGTCGATTGCATTTTGAGGAATGTAGCTTGGGTAAGTTACATTTAACGCGCCATTAATTTTTGATGATTCCGTTTTAATATAAAATATTGGACTAGGATAAGGAATTCTGGAATTGTTTTGGCAATATGCCGTAAAAGAGTTGTACCAATCGAATTTAGATAAAATTGAAACATCAGGTGCAGTAAACTCATTTATAATTGCAACAGAGACTGGGGTGTAATGGTTAAAATATACACTATAACCAGCAGGAGCGGCTATTCCATTTTGATTAATTCCATAATTTCGGTGAGCAACCATAAAAATAGTTCCAAGTTCTTTGATAATCTTGACAGCACCTTCGTCTCCTGGTTGACATCCTAAATTGGAATTTAAAGATTCTCCGTAACTCCAATTGTGGTCACCCGTTGTCAAAGGTGGAGTAGGACTTGATATTAATTCAATGGTCTCATCTATATTTCCTAAAATAAGGGTAATTCTAAATGAATTCTCTGAATTCCCTTCAGGAGCAATATATGCAACAACTAGCCTTGTGGTTGAATTTATTTTACCTTTAATAAATGCGGAAATGAGTTTGCTTTTTACCGCAATTTGATAGAAAGGTATTAATCCGTTTTCTGCGGTTAAATTGAATGTAAAAGAATCATTTTTAAATTGATTAACAAACAGCTTATCGACTTTTGAAAAACTGTAATTTAAGGCATGCTCAATTTTTTCAATTGCATCATCTTGGGTTAATGCATCGTATGAATATGTCGGATTTGAAACAGAGTAGTTTACTTTAGTAATAAAATCCTCTATCAAGGCAACTTCTCCTTCGCTTGTAGTTACTAATTTAGATTCTTTTTTTGGATTTAAGTTTTCGCCTGATTCTGTTGATTCTTTACAAGAGTTTAAATTAGTCAAAATCAGAGTAAAAGACGCTAAGATAAAGCTACTTTTGAGAACTTTTTGGGTAGATTTTAATATTTTCAGACTTTATATAATTTGTAAACAAATATATGTTTTTAAAAATTATTTAGAATTGTCAGTAACAATGTGCAATATATTTTTATAGTAGGCGTCCTTATCCATCAAGGCTTTTTCTAACGAGTCAATTTTATAAAGCGTTTTGGCCAGGTCTTTTTTCATATCCGGATCACTGTATCCGGGAATATACTCACGCAAAGGAGTAAAAATAATTAGCCATGAAATGATGCATATAAAAAAAACAAGAAAACTGCTAAATCCAACAAAAACATTCATCGGTGTAAGACTAAATGATATTTTCTCCTCAAAAGTTGTATCATTTATTAATACAATTCGATACCTATTTTTTAATTTATGAATTAGCTTTTTCTTCTTCTTTTCCATATATAGTGCTATTTATCATTGGTAGCTAAAAAAACAAAGGTAATTAGTAATGGGCAAAAATCCATTTACCTATATTCTAATAACAAATCAGTGTTATCAATTCCAAACCTTACTTTTCTTTTATCATAAGTAGGGCATCCATTTTTACAGTAATGTCCTCAGCTATTTTAGTAACTACTAAATCGGGAATTTGTATTTTATGATCTTTATTTTTTACCAAAAAAACACTCTTTAGTTGTATCTTATTATCATCAACTATTAATGTGCCTTTTATGGTTCGGTTTTGCTCCACACCATGTATGGTTAATTTGCCTACAACTGAAACATCGTAGCTTCCATTTTTTGAAAAATCAACTCCTTCTATAAATTTTCCTACAAATAAACTATGCGGAAATTTTTCACTCTCCATGTATTTCTCATTAAAGTGCTCTTGCATTAACATATTACGAAAACTAAACGAAGTGTTTTGAACTTTTGCTACAATATCTCCTGTTTTAGTATTTACAAGAATTACTCCTACGTTTGATTCAGCAGCAATATTTTCTAAAGGTGTTTCGCTATAAAATCCAATATTGGCATTGGATGAAGAAAAAATTTGAGCAGAAACAATATTGCTTGCAGCAAGTATTAGTATTAAAGATATTATGCTTTTGATCGATTTCATGCTTCTATATTTTAAAATACAAAACTAAACGTACGCGACAGATTAAACCCTAAACGTATTGCAGTTAAATTTATTGGATTAACGGTTCTGCCTATAAATTGTTGCTCAATCAATCCATTACTGTTTGTAAAATGCAATTGAAATACATGCCCTCCGGTTTCTATGTCAAAACCTATTGCTACCGAATTGTAATAAGATTCACCACTTGCATTTATTTGATTTTTGGCATTTAAACGTGGAATATACTCAACATTGAAACGGATACTTGGCGAAATTTTAACGGAAGCACCAAGCCCTATTGCATATACATCATTTGGTTGTGTTTTGGTATCAACTAAATTGTAATGGATAAATGTAGGTGCCAGCAAAATAGAAAAATAGTCATTGAACTTTCTTGCAATTAATAATTGATGTGCGTATGAAAATCGTGAAGTAAGATAATTATTAATATTTTTATTAGCAGACTCCATTGTATTAATTCCGATATTTCCAAAGTAATTAATACCTACAGGAAATGATTTTTTGCCAACAGTTTGCTCGGCAATTTTATATT
>JACFNJ010000366.1 GCA_019454865.1 Bacteroidia bacterium | reverse complement strand
ATTTGTAAGTTTTTAGTATTAACCATTTTGCTTGCTTTTGTTGATTTGGCTAATGCACAAACCATTTATTTCCCACCACTAACAGGTAATAATTGGGATACTATACCACCTCAACAATTAGGGTACTGTACCGAAAAAATAGATAGCTTATATGCTTTTCTAAACACAAATAATACAAAAGCTTTTATACTATTAAAAGACGGTAAAATAGTTTTAGAAAAATATTTTGGAACTCATACACAAAGCTCGCCTTGGCAATGGGCATCAGCAGGTAAAACCATAACCTCGTTTATAATTGGCATAGCCCAACAAGAAGGTTTATTGGCAATATCTGATACTACCTCCAGATATTTGGGTACAAACTGGACCTCATGTTCAATAGTAAAGGAACAAAAAATTACTATTAAACACCAACTCTCAATGACAACGGGACTAGATGATGGTGTACTAAACAATCACTGTACTTTCGACTCATGTCTTGTATATAAAGCAGATGCCGGAAACCGATGGGCATACCATAATGCACCCTATACGTTATTAGACAAGGTAATAGAAAATGCAACGCATACAACACTTAATTTATATACAAACCAAAAGCTAAAAACACCAACAGGGATGACTGGTACTTTTGTAAAAGTAGGTGATGATAATGTGTATTTTAGTAATGCAAGAAGCATGGCTCGGTTTGGAATATTGATATTGAATAATGGCAAATGGGGAAATAACCAAATTTTAACGGATACATCCTATTTTAATCAGATGATAAATACTTCTCAAGCTCTTAATAAGTCGTACGGTTATTTGTGGTGGCTAAATGGTAAATCATCCTTTATGCTGCCAACTTTGCAAACGGTTTTTAATGGTAGCCTATCGCCCAATGCACCAAATGATATGATAGCTGCATTAGGTAAAGACGGGCAATTTTTAAATGTAATAAAAAGTCAAAATTTGGTGTGGGTAAGAATGGGAAATGCTCCGGATAATGTGCCTGTTCCATACATGTTAAATGATTCAATCTGGCGATTTGTAAATAATTTACAATGTAATTCAACAGGAATAATAAATACCAACTCTAACACAACACGAATAAATTTATATCCAAATCCATGTTTTAACGAACTTAATCTTGAGTCCAATGAAAAGATATTA
>JACFNJ010000365.1 GCA_019454865.1 Bacteroidia bacterium | reverse complement strand
GCCCTGCCGGAGGGCGTCACTTACCGCACCGGCGAGCATCTCGGCGTGATTGCCCACAACCACGAAACGCTGGTGAAACGGGTGGCCGCTCATTTTGGATTTGACGATAAAACCCGCATCAAAATTTCCAAAACCGGCAGCGGCAAATCAAACTTTCCGCTGGAGCAACCCATTTCCGTGTTCCGTTTGCTGACCAATTACGTGGAATTGCAGGAGGTGGCCAATCGCAAACAGCTCAAAATACTGGCCGAATTTACCGAATGCCCGCCCGACAAACAGCGCCTGCTGGAACTGGCCGGCGACGACGAAGCCAGCGAAGCCCGTTACCGGGCCAACGTGCTGAGCCAGCGCAAATCGCTGATCGACGTGCTGGAGGAGTTCCCTGCCTGCGAGTTGCCGTTCAACGTGTATCTGGAAATGCTGCCGCCGCTGCGGCCGCGCTACTACTCCATTTCATCGTCGCCGCTCAAATTTGAGCGGATTTGCAGCATCACCGTCGGTGTGGTTGATGCGCCGGCCCGCTCCGGACGCGGCACGTACCGGGGCATTTGTTCCAACTATCTGGCCCAAAAGCCGAAGGGCAGCACAATTTTTGCCTTTGTGCAGGATACGCAGTCGGCCTTTAAATTGCCCAAAAACCCGCGCACGCCGCTGATTATGATTGGGCCGGGCACGGGGCTGGCTCCGTTCCGGGGGTTTTTGCAGGAGCGGGCCGCGCTCAAAGAGCAGGGACAGCCGATTGGCCGGTCGCTGCTGTTTTTTGGCTGCCGCCACCCCGAGCAGGATTTTATCTACGAGGCCGAGTTGAACGCCTACGTGGCTCAGGGCGTCACCGAACTGTTCACCGCGTTTTCCCGGGTTGAGGGCCAGCCCAAAGTGTACGTACAGCAGCGGCTGCGGGAGCAGCAGGAGGCGGTGTGGCAACTGCTGCAAGAGGGCGCGGTGGTTTACGTTTGCGGTGACGCCAGCCGGATGGCCCCGGATGTGCGCCAGACATTTGCCGACATTTATCAAAATAAGACCGGCGGCACAGCGGGCGAGGCCGAAACGTGGCTGACCGAACTGGCAGCCGGAGAGCGCTATTTGCTCGATGTGAGGGCGTCGGGGTAAAGGTGTGTCACAACCGGGTCTGAAAATTCAATGTCTGGAAAA
>JACFNJ010000097.1 GCA_019454865.1 Bacteroidia bacterium | reverse complement strand
GACAGCAATATAGCAACCTCGGCAGAAGTGGATGCAGTTGAAATTGCAGCAAGAAAAAACGTGAATGATGCCAAGAAGGCCGCTTGGGAAGCATATCTTAAACCAATTAAAGAAAATATTATTCAAGCATCAGAGTTATTGGAAAATTTGGCAACAGCTTCCGGTGTGTCTGAAATTTCTACTATCGTTAATGAATTGAAAAACATTAGCGAACCCATAAAAAAAGATGTGGGTATAGCAGTAAATAAGGCACTACGCCTAACATACGGACAAAACAGCAACGAAAGAGCAGCATTAATTCAGTTTAAAAAAGCATTTAAAGCTGACAATGCTGAGTTGTACAGCAGCCATTTATATAGCCAAAGCAAAGAATCTGCACATAATGTTGAACACATTAAGCCGGAATACAGTAATGAAAGCAAAACACTTGATGGACGTGAAGTTATGCAAGCATTTTTTGACATTGCTCTTTCAAGAGACCCTCGTGTTTTCGCATTTGGTGAAGATGTGGGAAAGATAGGAGATGTTAATCAAGGTTTTGCAGGGTTACAAGAAAAGCATGGTATTAGTCGTGTGTTTGATACCGGAATTAGAGAGCTAACCATTATTGGGCAAGGATTAGGCGCTGCTATGCGAGGACTACGTCCAATTGCCGAAATACAGTATTTAGATTATTTGTTGTATGGATTACAACCGTTAAGTGATGACTTGGCTACATTACAATATCGTACTAAAGGTGGGCAGAAAGCACCTTTAATTATTCGCACACGCGGACATCGTTTAGAAGGTTTGTGGCACAGTGGTTCGCCAATGGGATTAATAGTAAACTCATTACGCGGAATGTATGTTTTAACTCCTCGTAATATGGTGCAAGCAGCCGGATTTTATAATACCATGTTAAAAAGTGATGAGCCTGCCTTAATTGTTGAATGTTTGAATGGCTACAGAACTAAAGAAATATTGCCTGATAACATTGGAGAGTACACCACACCTATTGGAATTCCTGAAACATTAATTGAAGGCTCGGATATTACAATTGTAAGCTATGGTAGCACATTACGAATTATAGAAGAGGCAATACAACAAGCTAAAGCATTTGGTATTAGTTGTGAGTTAATTGATGTGCAATCGTTATTACCATTTGATACTAATCATGCAATTGTTGAATCAATTAAGAAAACAAATAAAGTAATTTTTGTAGACGAAGATGTACCTGGTGGAGCTACTGCATACATGATGCAGCAAGTATTGGAAGTACAAGAAGCTTACAAATATTTAGACACTAAACCGGTTACAATTACAGCAAAAGCACATCGCCCGGCTTATGGTACCGATGGTGATTATTTTAGCAAACCTAGTGCTGAAGATGTATTTGAGGTAATTATGGACATGATGCACGAATGCAATCCGAGTGCTTTTACTCAATTTTTATAAATAATAAAATAATAAAACTAAAATGGGTGTGTTATAGATAAACTATTTTGACACACCTATCTGTTTTAATAAATACATGAGAAATCTTTTATTAATCACACTGATTTTTACATTAAACAATAGCCTTGTTGCACAAAAAAATTTATCACAAGCTGAGTGGCAACAAAAAGTAGATTATACAATAAATGTTTCTTTAAATGATAGTTTAAATGTGTTATCAGGATATGAAAAGATAACGTATTACAACAACTCACCAAATACACTAAACGAAATTTTTATACATCTTTGGCCGAATGCATATATTAACAACGAAACACCTTTTGCCAAACAACAAATAGAGAACAACAACACCAATTTTTATTATGCGGAAGAACAAGATAGAGGTAAAATAGATTCCTTAAATTTTACCGTTGATGGCATTTCGGTTAAGGCTGAGTTGGTACCGGGTAGTTTTGAAATATGTAAGCTCACTTTAAATAAACCACTCGAAACAAATCAGAAAATTGAAATTGCTACAACATTCCGAGTGAAAATTCCAATAGTTTTTTCACGATTAGGGCACGAAAACCAACTGTATTGTATTACACAATGGTATCCTAAGCCGGCAGTTTATGATGTTAATGGATGGAATACAATGCCCTATTTAGACCAAGGTGAATTTTATAGCGAATTCGGAAAATTTGATGTACAAATTACAGCTCCAAAAGATTATGTAGTAGTGGCTACCGGTAATATACAGCAACAAGAAGAAATTGATTGGTGGCTTTCGCGAACAGATTTAAACAATATTCCGCACCCAAGTAACAATTCAAATAAAACATTGCGATTTATCCAAGATTCAATACATGATTTTGCATGGTTTGCATCAAAAAGATTTTACACATGCAACAGCAAGGTTTTATTACCGAATAAACATGAAGTTCAAACATGGCTTTTTTCGGAAACACATAAAAACAAGTTAAAAACAGAGATAAAACATTTGGATAATGCTATACTATTTTATTCTGATAAAGTAGGAAATTACCCTTATGCACAAGCAACAGTAGTTGTTACCCCATTAAAAGCAGGTGGAGGTATGGAATATCCAACCATTACAAATATTGCTGAATTAAATAGACAGGTAATTGTACACGAAGTAGGTCACAATTGGTTTTATGGAATATTAGGAACAAACGAACGCGCATTTCCATGGATGGATGAAAGTATTAATAATTATTATGAAGCAAGAAGTAACTACGAATCGAAATTAGCGAAACACACATCTATTGGTGCAAAGTTAAAAAACAAGAAAGTAGAACTTAACGGAATTGTAAGTTCGCCTTTTGCAATGCTTGAACTACAATATTTATTTAGTGCAAGAAACAATATTGATCAACCAATTGATTTGCCTTCTGAATCGTTTACTTATTTAAATTATGGAACCATAATCTACAGCAAAGCATCCTTAGCATTTTTGCAATTGCAAAAATATTTAGGCGATACCGTGTTTGATTCGTTGATGCATGGATATTTTGACAAATGGAAATTTAAACATCCGTTGCCTGATGATTTCAAAAATTTTGCTTCAAACTTTACAGGTAAAAATTTGGATTGGTTTTTTGATGGGATATTACATACCACACACAAGCCGGATTATGCAATTACTAAAACAAAATCAATTGGCGATAGTTTAATTGTAACTGTTAAAAACAAAGGAAATTTAGCCATTCCTATTGCTATACAAACAACAAATAAAGATTCCATAATTTTTGAAAAATGGTTAGAACCGTTTACTGGCAAAAAGGATGTTACACTTGCTTCCTCACATGCAGGATATGTAGTATTAGACGGTAAAGAAGAATGTATGGATGTGTATCGTTTTAATAACTATGCTAAAACAAAAGGTGTATTTAAAACAACCCGCCCCATTTCTTTTTCGTTAATTGGTGATACAGAAAATCCGCGTAAGCAACAAGTATTTTATATACCGGCTATTGGAGCAAATAGTTATAATAAGTTTATGCTTGGAGTTGCTTTTTATAACAGTATAATTCCAAGGAAAAAAACAGAATATATTTTACTTCCACTATTTGCATTTGGCACAAAAGACATTAACGGATATTTTACATTACAACATCGTTTCTTTACCAATGGTAAAATTAGAGAAGTGCAAACCGGCATTAATGTAGCACGATTTGGCACACAACTTTATACGGATGTACTAGCGTATGATAGTTTAAATAACCCTTATTATAATTCAGAAATGCTACCATCTGTTTATGAAAAAATATCGCCTTATGTTTCTTTCATTTTCAATCAAAAAAATCCAAGAACGGATGCGCAAAAAATGCTGCAAGCACGTGTAGTTTTAGTTAATGAACAACAAGCAACAAAATTGTGGTTTAAAAACTTTAATACACATAAAACCTATGTAAATATTCGCTATTCTCAAGTTTTGAATCATGCAATTCGACCGTATGAATTTAGTATGGATTATATTTTAGGAAATGCACAAAGTTTATCGCAAAAAGTTCAAGCGGAGTTTAATTCATTTATTGATTATGGTGTTAAAAAGAAAGGTTTACATTTTCGTGTTTTTGCTGGAATATTTTTGCAAAAACCAAAAGCATCCGCTGATACCAGATTGTATTACCGCTTAGCGGAAAATAATGGATATTATGATTACATGTATGATGAAGCGCAATTTGGCAGAGGTGAAACACCAATTCAGGGTGCTACATTATTTACACAGCAATTGATGCCTACTAATGCTTATTTCAGAACTTACGCACAAGGAATAAGTACTGACTCGTGGCTAACTGCTGCAAATGTTACTTCATCACTTCCCGGAATTATTCCTTTTCGAATATTTTTGGATGTAGCTGCAATAAATGAAAGAACAGAATATACTAATGGCAACACCGGAGTAACTACTACAAATTATCAAATAGGAATTCATTATGTGACGGGTGTTAGTTTGTGGGTGTTTAAAGATATATTGCAAGTAAATTTCCCTGTACTGGCTGACCCAATAATACAAAACAATTGGAGCCAAACACAAACAAACTATGGACAAAGAATGACATTTACTTTAAAACTTAATCGGTTAAACCCAATCAAAGCAATTAGAGAGTTTAAAGGATTTTAATTAATATTTATTCCGTTTCGCCACCTTTTAGTATAATTCGGAAAGTAGTACCTTTGTCAACAATAGAAGATTTAACAAAAATTTTTCCGTTGTGGTAGTCCTCAATTATTCTTTTTGCGAGCGATAGTCCTAAGCCCCAACCTCGTTTTTTAGTAGTATATCCGGGCTTAAATACTGTTTTTCTTTTAGCTGGTGGAATTCCCTTTCCGGTATCCTGTATGTCAATATATACTTTATCCGCTTCGGTAAGTATTACAATTGTTATTTTACCCTTTCCACTCATTGCATCAATTGCATTTTTGCAAATATTTTCAACCACCCAATCAAATAAAGGAACATTAACCATAGCTAAAGCATCTTGGTCATTGGCTACCACTTCATATTCTACCTGGCTTGATGTTCTGCTTTTCAAATAATCTACCGCTTTTTGTATAACATCATTAATTCGTATAGCACTTAGCACCGGTACGGATCCTATTTTGCTAAATCGTTCAGTTATTAACTCCAATCGTTTGATGTCTTTTTCAAACTCATTTAATATTGTTTCTTTATTTGTGGTATCCTTGTCGCGTAATAAATTTAACCAACCATTAAGTGATGAAATGGGCGTACCCAATTGGTGTGCGGTTTCTTTGCTCATACCCACCCATACTTGGTTCTGCTCCGATCGTCTGGCATAACTAAATGCCAAATATGCTACTAAAACAAATAAAGCAATTATACTTAGCTGGTATAATGGATAAAGTTTAAGTTGGTTTAATATTATTGAGTTTCGATAATACAGATAATTATATTTTTGGTGCATTTCGTCATATAAAATGCGAATTGGTTCATGTTCTGATTTCATTAAAACCAATTGTTTTTGCAAATAATTATTATCATTTATTCGTAACGAATCCAAGTTTCTGTTGGCAATTATATTATTTTCGTTATCTACTAAAATTACCGGTATGGTTGTGTTATCTTTAATTATATCCAACAAAAAATTAATATCCGTACTTTCATTGGCATTAATTAATTGCTTGGTAGCGTTTGCCCAAAGCAAAACTTTTTTTTCCTCTTCGGTTGCAAGTTTTTTAACCAGCTTATTGGTGTACCATAAGCTAAACGAGCCAATGCATAATGCAACAATAAAAAGGATTCTTTTCCAACGTAATTTTTGTTCGTAAACACGCATAGTTTAAAATCAAATATATAATGATATTCGCAAACTAAAAGCACAACTGTAAATGCAAGCAGAAATTACCTATAAAAACAAAAAATTTATTGTGGATTTTAATAATCCGATGGATATTAGCATTCCGTTGCGTACCGGAAATGCAAACCCAAATGCTTTTGGTATTAATCCTCCATTATTTGAACCATTGAGGTTTGGAAACTATGTTGCAAGTGTTGCTGAGGGCAGCAGTGTAAATTGTGAAAACATATTTATAAATGCACATGGAAACGGCACACATACTGAATGTGTAGGACACATAAGCAATACTCGTATAACAATTAATAGCGTATTGAAACAATTTGTTTTTTTAGCACAACTTATTTCGGTTAAACCCACACCAATTGGAGCAGATTATTGGATTACATTGGATTCAATTCAATCACAATTAAACCCACAAGCTGATGCAATTATAATTAGAACTTTACCGAATACCGATGCCAAGCTAACCCAAATGTATTCGGGCAATAATCCTGCATTTATACAGCCTGAATTGTGTGCTTATTTACATCAAAATAAAATTAAACACTTACTTGTTGATTTACCTTCAGTAGATAAGGAAGAAGATGGGGGAAAAGTAGCAGCTCATCGAGCATTTTGGAACTATCCTGAAAATCCTGTATTGGATAGCACCATTACGGAGATGATTTATGTGCCTAACAGTATAACCGATAACTTGTATTTGTTAAATTTACAAATTGCATCCTTAGAAACAGATGCTAGCCCAAGCAAACCAATATTGTATAAAATTAACGATGTACTATAATAAATTTAAAGACGAAGCGGATTTGCCCAAAAATAAAAACACAACCATTTCAGACGACTTGGACGAGACGGATGGAGAAGAGGACCAGGGCTTGTGGGAACACCATAGGATAGTTGTAGATAAAGGGCAAAGCATGATGCGTATTGATAAGTTTTTAATGATACGACTTCAACATGCAAGCCGAACAAAATTACAAGCTGCTGCCGAAGCCGGAAGTATATTAGTAAATGAAAAACCGGTAAAAAGTAGTTACAAAATAAAACCACTGGATGTAATAAGCATTGTATTATCACAACCACCAAAAGACACTGAAATAATTCCTGAAAACATACCTCTCACAATATTGTATGAAGACGAGGACGTGTTAATAGTAAATAAAGAAGCCGGTATGGTAGCTCATCCCGGTCATAATAACGTAAGCGGAACATTGGTTAATGCTTTGGCATATCATCTTAAAGATAATGATTTTGCAAAAGAAAATAATATACGTCCGGGTTTGGTACATCGTATTGATAAAAACACAAGCGGGTTATTGGTTATTGCCAAAAACGATGTTGCGATGACACACTTAGCAAAGCAATTTTTTCATCACACAATACAGCGCAGGTATGTTGCATTGGCTTGGGGAAATTTTGATGAAGATGAAGGAACAATTACCGGATATATTGGCAGAAGTGCTAAAGACAGACGTGTGTTTATGATGTATGATGATGAAGAAAAAGGCAAGTGGAGTGTTACGCATTATAAAGTATTGGAGCGATTGCAGTATGTTACATTAATTGAATGTAGGTTAGAAACAGGGCGAACCCACCAAATACGTGTACACATGAAACACATTGGGCATAGTTTGTTTAGTGATGATACCTATGGAGGCGAACGAATTTTAAAAGGTCCTTCGTTTAGTAAGTATAAACAGTTTGTTGAAAATTGTTTTCAGCTAATGCCTCGTCAAGGGTTGCATGCACGGTCATTAGGATTTGTACATCCACGAACAGGCAAAAACATGTATTTTGAAGCAGATTACCCAAATGATTTTGCTGTTGTTTTAGATAAATGGAGAAACTACAATAAACACGTAATTGCCAAACAAGATTCGGAATAATAAATATTATTTTGTTTCGATTTTTGGTTTAAGCAATTCCCGGTAGTTTGTACCTAAAGTTTTCAACGCTTCTTTAATCATTCGGTCTTCGCTATTTATTACCATAAAATATCCTTCGTCTTGCCACAATTGTTTTGCCAATAATGCTTTAAAATGCAGGCGTACCTTTTCAGCAGATTTGTTAATGTCTTCTTGCTTAAAGGTTTTTTTACTTTTTGATTTTACAAAAGACAAAAACTCATTCCAAAGTTCATTCGTAATTTTAAAATTGCTATTAAAACTTGCAGCATCGGAATAGTTTTTCATTAGTTTATTACGGTGAGTATTGCTATACGAATAAACAAAACGTTGCAACAATTTATTTTCAAACAAAGCACTATAAAATGCAGTAAAGTAATTTGTATCCATTGGAACAAAAACATCAGGCATTATACCTCCGCCACCATACACTATTCTACCGTTTGCTGTTTTATAAATTGTACTGTCAGTTTGCTTGTGTGAAGTTGTACCCATTGATTCACCATCAATAAACCGGTCGGCAATTTCATGTTCGTATTCCTCTACACCATTGGTATAATCCTTTTGAATACTTCTGCCGGAAGGAGTATAGTATCTTGAAATTGTAAGGCGAATTACTGAACCATCGGATAATGTAAATGGCTCTTGCACCAATCCCTTGCCAAAACTCCTTCTGCCGATTATTACACCTCGGTCCCAGTCTTGTACTGCTCCGCTAACAATTTCGCTTGCACTTGCGCTGCCTTCATCAATAAGTATAATTAGTTTACCTGTTTCAAAGTTTCCGGATTGTTCAGCCTTGTATTCCGTTTTGTTTTTATTTCGGCTTTGTGTATATACGATAAGCTTTTTATTGTCTAAAAATTCATTTGCTATTTCTGTTGCTGCCGATAAATAACCACCCGGATTGCCTCGTAAATCCAAGATTAAATCTTTCATGTTTTCGCCTTGCAGCTTTTGTAATGCTTGAGCAAACTCTTCGTGTGTATTTGCCGCAAATCGTTCAATTTTTATATACCCTGTTTGGTTGTTTAACATTAATGATGCATCAATGCTATAAATAGGAATTTGTCCTCGTTTAATGGAATAACTAATCACTCGTTTTGATTCTTCGCGATATACCGTAACATTTACTTTTGAACCTGCTGCACCACGAAGTGTTTTAAAAACCTGTTCGCTGGTTATGCCTACTCCGGCTACAAGTTGTGTATCAACTTTTATTATTCGGTCACCATTCATTATTCCCGCTTTTTGTGAAGGACCATCTTTAATAACATTTGCAACAAATATGGTATCGTCTAAAATTGTAAATTCAATTCCTACTCCTTCAAAGTTGCCTTCCAATCCTTCATTTACCTGTTTTACATCTGTTGATTTAATATAAACACTATGCGGGTCGAGCTGTTTTAAAATTTCATCAATTGCAATATCCTCTAAGCTATCGTTATTTACACTATCTACATAAGCCTGATTAATTATATGCAGTGTTTGATTAATTTTATTTTTTCCTGAAGAAAAAAAACCTCCAATATTTGTATTGGGTTTAAGCCATATTCCTAATAAAAGCCCACTAACTATCAACAGTGCGTATATAAATGGCTTCCAAATATTTTTATTCATTCCATTAATTTGTATTCGGTTTCAA
>JACFNJ010000096.1 GCA_019454865.1 Bacteroidia bacterium | reverse complement strand
AATACTTGTCCCATTATTTAAAAAACAACTAGACAACAACACAAAAAGAGGATTTGAAGAAATGAATAAAAAACTAAAAGAATTGGCGGAACAAGAATAAACACTACCGCTAACATCGGTTTGGCAATAGGCGGGCTGAACGGCTTCGTATCAACTGAAGTGCAAAGTTCAACTTCTGTCCTTCGATTGAGCGACAGTGCTAAGACTCCCACCCATCGCCAAAACGCGGCTCGTTAGCGGTCATTGTAGAACGGACACAGAAAACAGACAAATGAATGGAAAAATAAAATATGAATTTTCAGCAAAGACTTGGCAATATTCATCGCCAAGCGGTTGGCACTTCGTTTCACTTCCGATTGAAATATCAACGGAAATAAGAGAAAATTTGAAATGGCAGGAAGAAGGTTGGGGACGACTGAAAGCAACAGCAAAAATTGGAAATAGCAAATGGGAAACAGCAATATGGTTTGACTCTAAACACAAAACTTATTTGCTTCCACTCAAAGCTAAAATAAGGAAAAAAGAAAACATTGAAATTGGCAATGACATAAAAATTATTGTTTGGATTTAATAAATAGAAAAATCAAATGAAAAGCAGCAAAACTGTGCCTTGTATTGGCCTACAGAAGAGGAAGGACAAATGTCAAAACTTATTAAGTACTATAAAACAATTTTGACGAAGATTTTCAAGCAGAACACATTATACTGAAGAAGACAAAAATTATCATTGAGTATTTGAAATGAAACAACGAACCGCTAACATCGGTTTTGCGAAATGGCGGGTAACGGATTTCTATTGAAATATTGTGCTAAGTTCAACGATAGTAATTCTAATCAACAGTAGTGCTAAAATTCCGCCACTACGCAAAGCCGAGAAATGTCAGGTTGTGAAAAAACTATAATTTTGATTTATTATTTCAAAATTGATTTGTAAAATACTTTTACAACCGCATAGCTGCGTTTTAAAGAAGGCGTTTTTTAGGCTGCAATATGTAAAGCCAATATAATTTTATTTGTGTGTAAGCTTTCTTTAATGTGATACATTTATAGTAAAATTTCAAAAGAAAACCAGCCCATAACACACATTACCATAGCACATCATACCCAAACTTCAATAAAATGTAATAATAGAATAATTGTAGTTATTCCTTATCTCCTCAATTATTTATGGGTTATTAAAAAGCAATCAATATTTCCTTAATCTTTTTTAAGGTCATAGTTTAATCCATCTTCGTGTTTACGTGTTTTAAGGGTGTCAAATTTTGAATTATTAATATCTAATGTGCCATCGTATAAAGTGGTAGAAACATTACTAAGCCCTATTACATGATGAAACAGCTCATCACTCATGGAGGCTTTGTTGGTGTTATGTTGAGCAGTTAAGCGCGTTACCGTATCACTACTCCATAGTATGTATGGAATTTCAACCAAACATTTGGGTATATAATTAGTAAAATTATGCCCTATTTCGTTGTTGTAGTCATATACGTTTTCGCCATGGTCAGAAAGATAAAACAACGTTACTTTTTGTTTGGTTTGGTTAGCGTGATGCGCTATGGTTTCAATTAATGTATTAACAATGGAATCGTTATACAACACACTATTATCGTACTCGTTAATTGTTTTTTCCTTTTCGGTTGCATTACCAGTAAAACAATTAAAAGTTGCAGGATACCGATAAGCATATTTGGTATGGCTGCCAAGCAAATGAACCGTTATGAATTGATTGCTTTGCTTACCTAATATTTTTTTTAGAGGTGCTATAACCAACTCATCGTACGAACGATTATTTACAGTTTCCATGGATGAGTTTCCGCTTTGGTTTAAAAATATTTTGTGCTGTGCAGTGTTGGCAATATTAAATACTGCATTATCCCAAACCCCAATTGGCGATTGATTGGAAATCCAATAGGTTTCATAACCGGCACTGTAAAACACATCCAATAATGTATTAGCATCTTGTATTGCCAACTTTTTATTAATGGTAGAATTGGTATAAATTTCTAAAATACTACCGAGTGTATATGTATAAGGCGAAACTACATTTTTATATACCACTATATCATTCCGTTTGCTTAATAATGGATTTGT
This sequence comes from Bacteroidia bacterium, assembly GCA_019454865.1. Lineage (GTDB taxonomy): Bacteria > Bacteroidota > Bacteroidia > UKL13-3 > UKL13-3 > UBA6183. The sequence continues at coordinate 7,256 of JACFNJ010000096.1, read as the reverse complement.
GTTGCGGTGATATCCGTACAATGCCATGTGGTTTCTGTTTAATGATTCACCAATAACCAATAGCATTATTTCGTTTTGCTGCGTATCTTTTCGTTTTGCATCTACTTTTTTAATGGTACGTTTTTGCAATTGCTTATACCCATCCAACTCCGATGAGATACTTGCCCATACGCGTATTTCGTTGTTTAGTCCTTTTCGTACAAATCGGTTATTGGCTATATTTTCAGCAATAAAAATTAAACTAAATAGCAACAAAATAGCATAAACCCACCGCGATTGCTTATTACCCTTAAATACAAAAACACGGGTAAAACTTAAATAAACAAGTACAACATACGGAACTAATAATAATACCCGCCACCAATGAACTGTATCTGTAAACTCAATAGCTTCGCCTGCATTAGTATTAAGCAAAATAAATAAGCTACTTACTGTAAATGGGCGTGATGTTACTATAATATGAAAAAAATTAATACTAACAGGTATTAACAGTAAAGCAGTAATTACTCGATAAATAATAGTTTTACGTGTAAAAATGTATGGAGCAAAAACAAGTGGTAACCACACCAAATAAAGCACCAACTCTCTGCTATCAAATAGCGGAAAATTTAATCCAATTAAAACAAATTGAACATATAAGAGCAGAAGAATTAGAGGCATAGTAATTTGTAATAAGAATATTTTCTTACCGTAAACTATTTCTTCAAGCCAATTTCGCGCAAGCGTTCATCCAAATATTCACCTGCAAGTATGGGTTCATAATGTATCGGATTATTGGCTGTAATGCATTGCGGGAGGCAATCTAACTTCATGTTACTTACCGGATGTAAAAAGAAAGGAATACTATAGCGAGGAGTTCCCCATTTTTCTTTTGGTGGATTTACCACACGATGTGTAGTTGACTTTAATACGTTATTTGTTAATCGTTGTAACATATCGCCAACATTTACTACCAATTGATTGGGCAATGCTGTTATACCTACCCATTGGTTTTGTTTGTTCAATACTTCCAAACCTTCGGCAGAAGCTCCCATTAAAAGGGTTATCAAGTTAATATCTTCATGCTCTGCTGAACGCACAGCACTATTCGGCTCGTGTGTTATTGGAGGATAATGAATTGCACGTAATATGCTGTTTCCGTTTTCTATTTTATTATCAAAATAAAATTCATCCAAGCCAATATAAAGAGCAATTGCTCGCAACATGTATTTTCCTGTTTCTTCTAATCGCTTGTATGCTTCTTTGCCCAATACATTAAAATCAGGAAATTCACTTATGGCTACATTATCGGGATATTCCGCTTTTAACGGGCTGTCGTTTTCAATCCATTGACCAAATTGCCAAAACTCTTTTAAATCGCCTTCTGAGCGTCCCTTGGCATGTTCTTTACCAAAGCCAGTATAGCCTCTTTGTCCGGCAAGATTTGGTATTTCGTATTTTTGTTTTTCGGCTATGGGTAAATCAAAAAATGCCTGAACATTTTTGTATAATTTTTCTGAAAGCTCATCACTTAAAAAATGACCTTTAACTGCAACAAATCCAATTTCGGTATATGCTTTACCAAGTTCATCAACAAATTTCTTTTTTTGCTCGGCATTGCCATGCACAAAATCGTTTAAATCAACAGATGGAATTCCTAAAGTATTCATTTTGTATTTACTTAATAATATTATTTAAAACTAAATATTTCGCTCAATTTATCAAATTCTTTTCGATAATAAAGTCCAATTCCATTCGTGTTAATGTTTCTGTTGTAAATTGGATCTAACTGAGCACGTGAAAAAGCCTTTGCTTTCAATCTACCATCCTTACTTAGGTTGTATTGCGTTAAAAAGTTTTGGTAGGTATTAATCGGGTCAAAACTTGCTTGTATTTCCAACCGATTATCAAACATTCGTTTTGTGCCGCTTACAATTTGCCTGCTACGCATGGATTCGGTTCCGGTATGGTAATCAATGTTTAAATCAAATCCCGGAATAATACGTTGAATTAATCCGGTAGCTTGCGAGGATACAAATCCGCTTAGTGTATTACTTACTCCGGCAGATATGGCAGTGTTGTTTGATGAGTTTTGAATATTGGTAGGAGCAAATCTGCCAAACAACATTAAGCTTACAACTTGTTGGGTCATCAACTCATTTTCATTTCGCCAGATACGTAAGCTGTTTTGCAACTCCGATACGGTGCTACCCGTTAATGTACCATTTACATCATTTACGTTTAAATCAAACTTAATATCCGGGTTTAACAAACTACCTTTTACGTATAATAAACACTCAACCGGTACACGTTGTTGTTTTAATCTTTCACGCTCATCACTTGTAGCACTTGCTATAATATCAGCAACGCTTGTGCGTACATTATACACTCCGGTAATATTCATTTGCCCTTCAAATGGGTCGCCTGTCCAGTTAATTTTACCTCCGGGTTTTAAAGTAAATTTTTTAGTAAAAAGATTCATTGCAGTAAAATTATAATCACCCTCATTTACTTCTACTTCACCATACATATTAAACTGCCCTGAATTAGTAAGTTCAATCAATACATCACCTTCTCCCCTTCCTCTTATTCTATCGTTTTGCTGCTCATCCATTACAATATTTAATTCAGCATCTTTGGTAGCATGAAGCAAACATTTAATTGAAAATCCGGTTAAACTTCCAGATTTTTTATACGAACTAAAAACTCGTGTACTATCTTTATTTACAAATCGAATTAATCCGTCTTCATTATCACCATAGCTATTAGCAAGCGGTATATTAACAACACTTTCTTTTTTTACCGTAAATTCAGCATCAAAAAGCAGGTCATCTATAGGTCCGGTTAAAGTCAAACCTCCATCAGCATAAGCAACTCCATAAAACAAGTCGTTATCTTTTGATTTTGTATTTAACAACTGAAAATTAGTAAGATTAGTTAAGGACAAGTTAGTATTGAATTTGCTGAAATTTTTATGTGAAATTATTCCTTTAGCAATTGCAGTATGTTCGTTTACATCTTTTATTTCGGTAGGTGCAATTGTAATGTTTTGTTCATTAATTATTATGGAAGTACTGAATGAGTACAGTGTTTTTAAATACTCTACTCTCAGCGTTACACCCATTAAGTCAATAGTTGAACTAAACTCAGGCTTTGCCAGGCTTCCACTAAGTTGTCCATTAGCACGAATACTGCCAGTGTATAATTTTATATAGTCTTTAACAAAAGCTTGCAACGAGGATATATCCGACTCATCAAATTGTATTGAAAAATTCAAGGCATCATCTTTACTTGAAAAATCATAATACCCTCCTACTTCCATGTTTTTAAATTTACCTTTTACAGATTTCATGTAAGCCATTAATCGGTTTTGTTGCTCAGCATAATTACTTACAAATTTAAAATCACCAATTGTATCTCTATCCAATGAAAGATGCGTTAACTCCGCATTTGTAGAAAGCACGTTGTGGTTATCTTTATTCTGCAACGAGGCAAATCCATTAATTACACCATTTGTCAATATATCCATTGAAGGAATAAAATCATTCAAGATATCTAACTTTATATTTTCAAGATTAAAGTGAAGGTTGTGCTTATCAGTAACACTATACAATCCATTTACATCAAGAAACTGATTGTTTTCACGTATAAACTTAAACTGATTAAATGTAAATCCTTCGGGTGAATACTGAATAAACCCTAAAGAGTCGATTGCTATTTTGGATTCTTTAATTTTAACGATTCCCTGTTTAAACTGCCCGGTAATTAAATCGGGTGAGAAGAGTAAATCCAAATCACAATTTGTATTTACTACCACATTGGTATCACCTGTATGTATGTACACCTTTGCCCTATTATTTGCTATTGTTGATTGTATATTTACAGAGCGAGCGTATAAGGAATCTTTTACTAATATACGCTTAATGTCTAATTTTACAGTAGCATTTGAATTGGAGTTGTGGTTTAAATTTATCCTTCTAAGGTTAATGGAATTATAGCTAAATTGATCCAACTTTAAATCAAAATTCCACACCATTTGCTTTTGATTAAATGTTCCTGATGCATCTAAATTGCGTGCTTCAATGTGTGGAAAATACAACGTATTAAACGGGTACAGCGATTTTGCCTGAATATTAAAATCAAACTGATGGGAAACTGATGGCACTGTGTGCGGCATTTGAAAATAATTTGGCAACAAATGATTCAATACCAATTTTGACAAAGATTCAAACTCGCTTAGATTGAAATCACCTTTCAGTTTAGCATGGATGTTATCTGTATTAAATTCAAGTGTACGTGTACCGGCATTAACAACAGAATTTAGTTCAATTGCATTTATTTCATACAATTCTTCATTGCGCAATATTTTCAATCCATTTAACTGTATTAATCCGTTGTTTTTATCTATGTCTTTCCATGTAAAATTTATCTTAGCATCTGCGCTTACAGTTAGGTCAGCGGTATCAAAACCTAATGGCTCTATATTGGCTTTAGTTACTTTAGCTGTAAAATTATAGTTGGTTGCATCCGTTGCTAAGTCAATGTTTCCTTTAAAACTAAAGTGAATATTTGGGTCATCTATATGAAAATTTGTAGTGATGTTTTTATTAGCTAATCCTCCCTTCCATTCTATATTGTGGTATCGGTAATTTTTAAATTCAAAATAATCAAAATCTGCATCGGCATGTGCTACAATATCTTCAAAAGCTAAACCTTTCCCCTCAATTTTGGTATGTACTGAAAATTTACCGAGCATGTTGTTTTTAACCAATTGCCCCAAATCAAAATCCGATACTACTAAGTTTCCTGAGTATTGGTAATCTTTCATGGCATCAGAGAGTTTCATATTCAAGTCCGTTTCTACGGAACCAATTGCAGTATGCAAACTTCCAAATGCCACAAAATCTTTATAAAATCCGGTATATTTTCCGGTAAATTTCATTACACCCAACACATCCAAATCATTGCCAATTGATTTTTGAGCCAGGTATTCAATATCTTTTCTGGTAACTGAAACTTGCTTTACCTGAGCATCAATAAATGTATTATCAATAGCAGGCAATCCGATAAGTTTAGCTTTACCTTTAAAAATTCCATTATTTCCAAACTGAATATCTAAATTAGATAAATCTAAATTACTAACTGTGCCTTTACCCTTACCTTTTACTCTTAGCGTATATGGCATTTGCTCAAATGGTGATGCAAAAAAAGTAACATCACGCAAATCAACTACTGATTGACCAAGCTCAACTTTCATTTTCACTTCATCGTAAAAATTGCTAAAGCTTGACCAACTATCGTAAAACATCTGAAATCCTCCTTTAGCATTTGTATATGGTGTTTTCAGTTCAAGCGAATCAAACAACATACAATTAGGAGCAATTGTAACTACCGACTGAATGTGATTGGCTTTAAAGCCTCCTTTTTCCATCAAATCCAAGTGTGAAACATTAAAATGTAATGAATCGCGAATGATATAAAAATTTGAAGCAGTAGCATTGATGTTGTAAAAATATTCATCATTAGCAGCAAAATACTTCCACTTGGACGTATCGGTTTCGTTTACAAATCGGAATCGTGAGTTAGTTAATTTCACCTTATCAAAATACAAGGTAAAAGGTGGTCCGGTTGAGGGTAAGGTGTCATTTGGGTCGAGTATATTAAACAATACATCAATATTAAACGACTCATCTTCATAAAACTTAATTAAGCAATATCCTTCATCTACTTTTACATTATTTAACTTAAATCGGGTTGAGTCCAAATCTATCCCTACCAAATTAAAATCTATTTTTCCTGCAAAAAACAAGGTGTCGTTTTTGTGATCACCAAACAAAACATTCTCTAACCGAAAAGTTTGTAGTGGAATATAATTGATGTGTCCAATAGTAATTTTAGTTTTAAATTGCGCACTCAAATACGTGCTTAATTTGCCTGTTATCCAGTTTTGAAATGTATTACTATTTATTGCAATATAAATACTGCTCAATACTAGCATTAGCATGAGCAATACGGCAATAGATATGTATTTAATTGTACGCAAAAAGAAAAGCAAAAGTAAACATTACAAACATTGAACCAAAAAGTAATTACCATATTAGCAATTGAATCTTCGTGTGATGATACTTCCGTATCAATTATTCAGGATGAAAAAATACTTTGTAACAGTATTGCTTCTCAAGAAATACATAAACAATACGGAGGAGTTGTGCCTGAGCTGGCATCACGTGCACACCAGCAAAATATAGTTCCGCTAATAGATACGACACTTAAAAATGCAGGAGTAAATGTAAAAGATTTAAACGCAATTGCATTTACTGCAGGTCCCGGTTTAATTGGTTCACTAATGGTAGGAGTGTCTTTTGCTAAGGCAATGGCGTTAAGCCTAAACATTCCACTTATTGCCATTAATCACATGCAAGCACACATTTTAGCGCATTTTATTGATGAGCCTAAGCCTTCATTTCCATTTTTGTGTTTAACCGTAAGTGGCGGGCATACACAACTGGTACTTGTACACGCCCATTTTACACACGAAGTAATTGGTAAAACAATTGATGATGCCGCAGGCGAAGCATTTGATAAAGTTGCTAAAATATTGGACTTACCATACCCGGGTGGGCCTTTAGTAGATAAATATGCACAAAACGGAAACCCAAATCGGTTTGAATTTCCTATACCAAACATGGATGGATTAGATTATAGTTTTAGTGGATTAAAAACTTCGTTTCTTTACTTTATTCAAAAACAAGTAAAAGTAGATGCAAACTTTGTAGCCAATAATTTGGCAGATATTTGTGCAAGCATTCAACATGCAATAGTAAAACAACTGATACTAAAACTAATTAAAGCAGCCAAACAAGTAAATTGCAATCAAATAGCAATTGCCGGTGGCGTATCTGCCAATAGCGCATTACGCAAAGCATTAGAGGCCGAAAGCAAAAAACGTAATTGGAAAATTTTTATCCCTAAATTAGAGTATTGTACAGATAATGCAGCAATGATAGCAATAGCAGCACATTACAAATACCTATCTGGTGAGTTTGAAGAGCAAAGCATAGCTCCTTATGCGCGATAATATTCACAATTCAATCCACATTGCATAACTATTGCTCAAATACGTACTAAAAACAAGCCAATTCGCTTCAATTTATTAATCTTAAAAATATTTTAATTGTAAAACTTGCTGATTTTCGTTTAGTTTGTTTGATTCAGGAGAAAAACCAATAAAAAATTTACTTGATGGAGAGACTAAAAAGAATTTTAATAGCAAGTAC
>JACFNJ010000095.1 GCA_019454865.1 Bacteroidia bacterium | reverse complement strand
AGTACCAGTTGCCCTGTTTCATTCCATTCTTCAATTTCCCTTTTACCTTTATTTTTCCATTCTCATACTTTTCAATGTATTTGCCCGTTTGAGGTTCTTGCATAGTAAATGCAATAGATTGCCAACAGATTAAAACACTAAAAAACAAAAACAGATAAAGTTTTTTTCTAATCATTCTTAAAAAATGTAATGTTACCTTTCAAAATTAAAAACATTTATTATTTTGCAACACTTGTGAATAAACAATTTTTAGGAGGGAAAACAAAATCGTGATTGCTTTTGTTGAAGGAAAACTTGAAGTAAAAACACCAACCTATTTGGTGGTAAATTGTGGTGGAGTTGGATACTCTATCAATATATCCTTGAATACCTACGAGCAAATGAGTGGTTTAAGCAGCGCCCGTGTGCTTACACACATGGTAGTAAAGGAAGATAGCCATACACTATTCGGTTTTGCCGAAGAAAGTGAACGCGAATTATTTTTACATTTACTTTCAGTAAATGGTGTTGGTTCTAATACTGCCCGCATGATATTATCATCATTAAAACCATTGGAAATAAAACAGGCAATAACATCCGGTAATTGGTCGTTATTAAAATCTGTTAAAGGCATTGGTCCCAAAACAGCACAACGAATAGTTATTGACCTACAAGATAAAATACAAAAAGCAGGAATTGCTACCGGTGATTTGAACACCACTATTACACCTCAAAACAAAACAATGGAGGAAGCTCTTGCAGCCCTTCTAATGCTTGGTTTTAACAAATCAGAAGCAGAAAAGGGTTTGCAAAAAATAAAACAACAAAATCCCGATTATTCTGTAGAAGAATTAATTAAACACACTTTAAAAGTTATTTGATGGCGAAACTTTACATTGTTTACCTTTATTAAAATAAAACACATATCACTTTCTTCTGTATTTTCCTTGCTAGTAAGCTTGGCATGGGCAGCTACACCCGATTTTTTGGAATTGGATGAAAGTGTATTAGCATTAAATGAAGGCCTAAACTTATCTTTTGCAATAACTCCACCGGATAGCTTATCGCAAAAAGATACATCCAACAAAGAACTTCCATTTCCGATTAAAGACAGAAAGCCCTATGAACGCTCGCTAAAAACACATCCTTTTGACCTTGGTGAACCTTCAAATATTAAAAACAAATACTCGTTGGATTCAAACTCCAATACTTACAATTTTCGTTCAACTATAGGTGGGCAAGATTATGGTATGCCTGCAAACATTCCGATAAATCAACAATTACAACAAGAGGGGAAAAAACAAGATTATTTATACTTTAAACAAAGAGCACAAGCACAAAATTTTGTAAAAGGTGGAGGATTAATTCCGCCATTAGCTGTTGGTCCAAAAATATTTGATAAAATATTTGGAAGCGGAATAATTGATATAAGACCAAGAGGTAGTGCCGAATTAACTTTTCAAGGGAATTTTAATACCGTTAGAAATCCTGCAATAGCTGTAAGACAACAAAGCACCGGACAATTTGATTTTAGGCAAAAAATTCAATTGAATGTTTCGGGTAGTGTGGGCGATAAGTTGAAGGTAAACATGAACTACGATACCGAAGCAACTTTTGATTTTGAAAACCAAATGAAATTAGAGTATGCCGGTAAAGAAGATGATATTTTAAAAAAAATAGAATTGGGTAATGTAAACCTGCCGCTTAACTCAAGTTTGATTCAAGGTAGCCAAAGTTTGTTTGGCGTAAAAGCCACTACACAGTTTGGTAAGCTTACCGTAACTACAGTTGTTGCACAACAACGAGGAAAAACCACCGAAACAGAAATACAAGGAGGAAGCCAAACCACCCGATTTGATATACAAGCCGACAATTACGATATGAATCGCCACTATTTTTTATCGCATTATTTCCGCGATAATTTTGATAGTTGGTTAAGCAATTTACATATCATATAATCACCAATTGTAATAAACCGGATAGAAGTTTGGGTAACTAACCGCTCTGCCTCATTTGATAATTCACGCGATGTAATTGGCTTTAGCGATTTGGGCGAAGCATCACGAAGTAGCAATAAAAACTGGTTAATCAACCCAAACCCATTTGATACATTTCCTAATAACAATGCAAACAATTTATATGCTTACCTTACAGGTAGAGGCATTAATCCGGATACGGCAGCACTTCGCCAATCTTACATGATACAAAACCAATTGGCAAAAGACCAAAATGTAACACGGCTTGAACCACTTTCGCAGTATCAGATAATTAATTATGCACGCATGTTAAACCCTAGCGAATACTCAATAAATACTCGCTTAGGTTATATTTCATTAAACAGTGCATTAAATAGTGACGAAATACTTTGTGTAGCGTATGAATATACTTTAAACGGTGAATATTTTAAAGTGGGTGAATTTAGTTCGGATATTGCACCAAACCCAAATACACCAAATTTACTTTATACTAAAATGCTCAAAGGTCCATCGCAGCGACCAGACTTACCAATGTGGGATTTGATGATGAAAAATATTTATTCACTTGGTACTTTCAATATTCAGGCAAAAGACTTTAAGCTTAACGTAATTTATGCGGATGACCCTTCGGGGGCAGATTTAAATTACATACCACAACAAAACGAACCTTTGCTTACAGGGCTACCATTGCTTACTGTGCTTAATTTAGATAACTTAAACACACAACAAGAACGTGCACCGGATGGAATTTTTGATTTTATTGAAGGCGTAACAGTTAATGCTCAACAAGGCAGAATTATTTTTCCGGTAGTTGAACCCTTTGGAAAATACTTAGCAGGAAAATTTGTAAACAATAAAGACAAAGCACGCTATTATTCCTTTTACGAGTTATACGACTCCACGCGCTTTGCTGCAATTCAATTGCCACAGTACAATAAATTTTACTTACGTGGTTCGTACCAAGGAACAGCAAGCAATGAAATTTCATTGAACAGTACCAACATTCCACGAAACTCAGTAAAAGTAACAGCCAACGGAGCTCCTTTGGTTGAAAATGCCGACTATATTGTAGATTACAGCTTGGGTAGAGTAAAAATTTTAAACACAAGCCTACTCAACTCAGGAGCTAATATTAAAGTATCGTCTGAAAGTAATTCGCTTTTTAGCGTACAACAAAAAACCTTATTAGGAACTCGTTTTGATTATAAACAAAGCAAGGATTTTATTTTTGGCGGTACCTTTTTATACCTCAACGAAAGACCCTTAACACCCAAAGTAAATATTGGCGAAGAACCCATTTCAAACATGATAGTGGGATTGGATGGAACCTACCGCAAAGACTCACGCTTTTTAACAAAATTGGTAGATAAACTTCCTTTTATTGAAACAAAAGAAACATCAACCATAACAGTAAGTGGAGAGTTTGCACAATTAATTCCGGGAGTACAAAGTGCGCTTGCACAAAGCGGAACAGCATACTTAGATGATTTTGAAGCAAGCGAAACTCCGTTTGATTTAAAAACTCCTGCACTTAATTGGTCATTGGCTTCTACACCGCAAGGACAAGCCGATTTATTTCCGGAAGGTAATTTGAAAAACAATCTTTCCTATGGTTTCAAACGAGCAAATATTGCTTGGTACAACATAGCAACAACCTTTTATCGTAACGAATCATACACACCTGAACACATTAAAAATGATGATAAACAATTAAGTGATGATTGTGTAAGAGAAGTAGATTTAAAAGAATTATTCCCGGAGCGCCAGCAACAAGCTGGCTTACCTACTAATATTCCAACCTTAGATTTAGCATTTTACCCGAAAGAAAGAGGTCCGTATAATTTTAATACCGATGAATTAAACGCTGACGGAACTTTAGCAAATCCCGAAACCAAGTGGGGCGGTATAATGCGAAAGATAGATCAAAATGATTTTGAAGCAAGCAATATTGATTATATAGAGTTGTGGCTTATGGATCCTTATGCTTGTAAGCAAAACACATCCAATGTGGGTTCGTTGTATTTCAACCTGGGCAATATATCTGAAGATGTACTTGCAGACAATAGACGTTCTGCCGAAAACGGTTTGCCAAAAACAGAAGCAGAAAATCTATTTATGGATACAACAGTTTGGGGAAGAGTACCACGAAAGCCGGTAATTAACTTTGCTTTTGATGCAGATCCAAACATACGGAATCAACAAGATGTAGGACTTGATGGACTAAATGATGAAGGGGAAAATATGCATTTTAATAAAGATTATGCTGATAAAATAGCTATCAAATACGGCACTTCCAGCATTGCTTATCAAAACGCAACAACAGACCCCGCCAACGATAACTACCAATATTATTTAGGTACTGCTTATGATAATGCTCAAACATCTATATTGGATAGATACAGAAAATATAATCGCCAGCAAGGCAACTCACCCACTATTGACCAATCTACAGAGGCATATCCTGTTACAGCTACAAACTCGCCCGATAATGAAGACATAAATAAAGACTTTACACTTAACGATATTGAAGAGTACTATCAATACAAAGTAGATATAAATAAAAACCGATTGGTTGTTGGGCAAAATTTTGTTACGGATAGTGTTAAACGTCAAGCGGTATTAAAAGATGGCAGCAGCAGAGAAATTACTTGGTATCAAATGAAAATTCCTATCCGGGAATTTCAAAGCAAAGTAGGACAAATTTACGATTTCAAATCCATACGCTTTATGCGGATGTTTATGCGTGGTTTTACAGATGATATGGTATTACGTTTTGCATATTTGCAACTTATTCGTTCCGACTGGAGAAAATATCTTGGCAACTTAGAAGCAGGAAAAGAATCAATGCCTAACGACAATATTGATAGAACACAATTTGTAGTATCTACCGTTAATCTTGAAAAAAACAGCAACCGTGCTCCTATCAAGTATGTAATCCCACCGGGTATTACGCGTGAAGTAGATTTTAGTTCACCTCAATCTGTTCAGCAAAACGAGCAATCGCTATCATTGCGTGTGTGCGATTTGCGTGATGGCGATGCCAGAGCAGCATTTAAAAACATAAGCACTGACCTGCGCAGATATGGCAAATTACGAATGTTTTTACATGCAGAAACCGTAAGTGATGCTGCACTAAAAGATGGCGATTTGCATGCATTTATCCGTATCGGTACCGATTTAACAAACAACTACTACGAATACGAAATTCCTTTAAAAGTTACTATTCCACCAACTGCCGAGCCTCGTTCAATTTGGCCCGAAGAAAACGAAATGGAAATTACCTTAGAAGAATTTATCAATACTAAAATTGCCCGTACAAATGCTAATTTCCCATTTACTGCAGTATATGAGCGCCCCTACGGTAAAGGCACATTTAGAATTATTGGTTTACCGGATTTAAGCCAGGTAAAAGTAGCCATGCTTGGTATTCGTAACCCAAAAGCAAAACCGGGAATAAACAGTGATGATGGATTAAATAAATGTGCTGAAGTTTGGTTTAACGAACTTCGGATGACGGAGTTCAGCAATCGTGGAGGTATGGCTGCAAATGGTAGAGTATTGGCTAAACTTGCTGATTTTGGTAATGTGCAGCTAACCGGTAGTTTTTCTACTGTTGGTTGGGGAGGTATTGATAAAAAATTGCATGAGCGCAGCCTAAACGACCAATACCAATATGATGTGCAAAGTAATTTTGAGTTGGGCAAATTCTTCCCACAAAAAATTGGCTTATCTATTCCAATGTTTATGTCGTATGGCAATACCACTATTCGCCCTTATTACAATCCGCTTAATAAAGATGTGGTGTTACAAAAAGAAATTGACGAAAGCACCAACCCCGATTATGTGGACAAAATAAAACGTGCTGCCGATGATTATACTGCACGAAGAAGCATAAACTTTACCAACGTACGCAAAAACAGAGTGGGCACCGCTAAACAACATTTTTACGATATTGAAAATTTTAATTTTACCTATGCCTTTACTGAAACATATAGAAGAAATCAAGATATTGAATATTACATTTTACAGGACTATAAAGGACAGGTTCAATACACTTATAATTTTGGTGCTAAAGCTTGGGAACCTTTTTCAAAAATCATCAAATCAAAACACTTACAGTTAATCAAAGATTTCAATCTTTATTATAAACCACAATCGTGGGGTACACGCTTTGATGCTGATAGAAGATATGGCATAACCATAAACCGAAACAACGATAATCCAAATACTGTTATCCCTGCTTTGTACGACAAACTATTTACCATGAATAGAAATTATGAATTCAGGTATGATATTACTAAAGGATTAAAAATTGATTATAACTCAACAGCAATGGCTCGTATTGATGAACCAATAGGACAAATTGACGAAACTACTCCGCAAAAACAAGACAGTATGTGGAACAACTTTTGGAAAGGTGGACGATTAACTCAATTTGACCAAGCTATTCGATTAAATTATAACATCCCGATTAATAAAATTCAGTTGTTAAATTGGACTAGTTTGAGTTATAATTATTCGGCAAATTACCAATGGAAACAAGCACCACCTGCTGCTGATAGTTTAGGCAATACTATTCAAAACTCCAGTGTACAAACTTGGAATGCTAACTTAAACTTTATTATGTTGTACAATAAATGGGCAATTTTTAGAAGTTTAAACAGCTCGGGTAGGCCTAAGATGCCGGCAAAGCCCAAAAACATAAAGAAAAAAACAGATGGAGCGAAAAAAGGTGAAGAGCAGCAAGAAAAAGAACAAGAAGGCGATAGAGAAATGAATATGGGCTTGGCAACTGCATTGCGTATAATTACCAGTCTTAAAAATATTAGCTTCCAACAATCAACCAATGAAGGAATGGTGCTTCCGGGATTTAATCCAAAACCGCAATATGGTGGTCAAAATTTTGATTATGGGGCACCGGGTTTTGATTTTTTAACTGCATTACAAGGTGATGATTATCGCTTTAAAGCAAGTGAAAACGGCTGGTTATCTAAAGACCCGCGAGTAAGTAATTATTACATTACAGACCAACGCAACAATATTACCGGAAAAGCCACAATAGAGCCGCTTCCTGATTTTAGAATAGAACTTACCGTTACCAAACAAACATCGTTAAACCAGCAATCGTTATTTCGCTACGATTCTATCTTAGACATGCACCGTGATGTTGGGCCATTAGTTTCAATGGGTACGTATTCCATATCATACAATATGGCAGCTACTACTTTTGATAAAAACTTAGCAGATGGAAGTTCAGAAATATTTTCATTGTTTGAAAGTAATAGAAAAATAATTGCAGAGCGATTGGCTAAAGACCCTGAAAGACCAGGCTTGGGAACTGACAGTGTTAATTACCCGATTGGATATAGTAGAAACTCGCAAGAGGTTTTAATTCCTGCTTTTCTTTCGGCATATTCCGGAAAAGATGCTAATGATTTTTCACTTTCTCCGTTTCCTGCAATACCATTACCAAATTGGCGAATAAGCTATACCGGATTAACAAGAATTAAAGCAATAAAAGAATTTGCAAGTAATGTTACTATAAGCCATCAATACAGCTCTACATACTCTGTTGCAGGGTTTCAAACAACAATTGATACTGCATCGAATAATTTAAGTGGCGATTATACCCCACAATATCAAATTCGAAATATAAGTTTGGTTGAACGTTGGGGTCCATTTTTAGGCATAGATGTTACAACAGTAAACAATGTTTCGCTTAAAATAGAATACAAACGCGACCGCGTTCTAAGTTTTGCTACATCTAACGGGCAACTTAACGAACAACTCGGAAGTGAGTGGGTGTTTGGTGTAGGTTATCGTACTTCAAAGCTTCGAATTCCATTTTTTAAAGACGGAAGAACTCTGGTGCTAAAAAATGACATCAATTTCCGATTGGATTTTAATTTCCGCGATCAAGCTACTTATTTGCGCACAATTGACCAGCCTGGAAGTATTACAAATGGTGGAAATTCAATGTGGTCGTTAAGACCAACTATTGATTACATGATAAATGAAAAACTTAACCTGCGTATCTTCTATGATACCAAACACACTACACCTGCTACTTCCAATCAGTACCCTACAATTATTACCAGCGGTGGTTTTAGTTTGCGTTACACCATTCAATAAAATTAAAATTCTTTTGTGTGCAATTCTCCGTTTAAGTATTAAAAACTAATTTTTATTTGCTTAGTATTTAATACTGTAATTCGTATATTTTTATTTAAAGTTTTCTGCACACAAACAAATTTAAAAAAAGCCATTTGCTTCATTTTTTACTTTTGCTTTATTTTCGTTTCAATATTTAAACTTATCTTAACCAACTGAAAAAAGTTTATAAAATTGCAAATGGAACTCCACGAATTGAAACCACGAAATGCGCTGAATAAAGCCTTTTTAAAAGTAAAGCCAAACAGGGCTGAAATTGAGGGTTTCAAGACCAATCTTATTACTTTACTCGATAGGACAAATGACACAGAAAGCGAAGAGTTTCACAAAAACTTGGTTTCAGACTTTCTAAAAAAAACCTATTACGACCCCAATTATTTCATCAATACCAAAGGTAGAAACGACCTTGTTATACATAATGGTAACAATGCAAAAAATTTTGTTGGTGTTGTACTTGAAACAAAAAAGCCAACCAACAAAGCCGAGATGCTTACAAAAGAAAAGATTAATGTCAAAGCGTTTCAGGAATTGGTTTTGTATTACTTACGAGAGAGAATTACACACAAAAACCTTGAAGTAAAACATTTGGTGGCAACTAACATTAACGAGTGGTTCATTTTTGATGCTACCCTATTTGACAGACTTTTTGCACAAAACAAAAATTTGGTAAAGCAATTCAATGACTTTGAAGCAGGACGTTTGGCAGACACAAAAACGGACTTTTTCTACAAACAAGTTGCCGAGCCTTTTATTGACAGCATCACATCTGAAATTGAATTTACTTACTTCAACATTCAGGACTATCAAAAACCATTACGCAATGCCGACAAAGCAGACGATAATTCGTTGATTGCTTTATTCAAACTTCTTTCGCCAGAGCATCTTTTAAAACTTCCGTTTACCAACGACAGCAATAGCCTTGACAAACGCTTTTACAGCGAGTTGTTGCATATTATCGGTTTAACTGAAACCAAAGAAGGAAGCAAAAAACTGATAGAACGAAACAAAGCCGGTGAACGACACACAGGAACAATACTTGAAGATGCCATTATTCAGCTTGACAGCTTAGATAAATTAAGCCGACTTGAAAAGCCAAATCAGTTTGGAGACACACAACAGGAAAGACTTTTTAATGTTGCTCTTGAACTTTCCATCACTTGGATAAACCGCATTTTGTTTCTGAAGTTGTTGGAAGCCCAACTCATCACCTATCACAAAACTCCCCTCTTGAGAGGGGCTGGGGGTGTG
>JACFNJ010000094.1 GCA_019454865.1 Bacteroidia bacterium | reverse complement strand
GTGTAATAATTGCTTCCTAATAATCCTTCTTCTTCTCCACTAAAAGCTAAAAAAAGATAATTGTTCTTTTTGAATGATGAGTTTTTTAATAATCGGGATAACTCAATTAATGCAGCTGTTCCGCTTGCATTGTCGTCTGCACCATTATGTATTTGTGGTTTCTCATTTGGATTTTCAGAGCGATAGGTGCTACTACCAAATTCATTATATCCTAAATGATCATAATGAGCTCCTATTACTACTGTGTATGGAGCTTTATTGTCAATAAAGCCTACAATATTGTTACCTACTATTGTTACTGCATGTGCATCTGTATCGCTTCCATGTGGGTTCACTATATTCTTTTTTACACTAAATGGTTGAAGATAACCTTGTGTACCTTTTGGTGTAATTTTATTCTTCTTAAATTCTTTGCTTATATAGTCAGCAGCTATTTTTTCACCTTTGCTTCCTACTAATCTACCTTCCAATTTATCATCTGATAAAAATGAAATATGTTTCTTTAAATTATTTTCTATTTGTGAATAGTTTAAATTTTGGGCAAATAGTGTGTTGTTACTAAAATAAAATACTGTAACTAATAAAAAAAGTTTAATGTTTGAAAATGATTGCATATACTGTTTTAATAAATACTGTTGAAACAAAAATTGCAAAAACTAAACGAATTAATTGGTGTTTAGTTTTTTGACTTGTAATTACTCCAATTGGTGCAAATAACATTGCTGATACTATCATTGGTGCTACAATTGGAAATACAATGTATCCAACTTGCCAATTACTAATATATGTAGCTGGTGTAGCCGTGAGGTTTAAAATACCAACTGCCAACGCAAATATTGGAATTACGCCATTGGATATAGAACTTGCTTTCTTAATATCTTGGTGCAAAATTTCGGTAAAAATTGGAGTCATGATAACACCTCCACCTAATCCACTCATTGCTGTAATTATTCCTGTAAAAAAACCCGTTGTACTATAAGCAAGTGGATTAGCAGTGTGGCTTTGGTTGGGTATAATATTTTTACTTTGTGCAAATAACATTCGTAAAGCAATTAGTAATAGCATCACTACAAAAAAATAATCAAAAACTTGTTTGCTGTACCAATTACCTGTTTTTATAAGGAATGTAACAATTACTGCTGATACTGTACCTGCAAGAGCAGTATAAATTATTTCCTTTGGATAAAAATTTCCGAGTTTATATTGCTTATAGCTACTTATAAATCCGGAGAAAATTATTGTAAATAGTGAATTTGCTAAAATTGCTTTAACAAGTTGATTATCTGAAAAACCATATTTGCTAAGGAAATAATCTAAAATTGGCACATATACTATACCTCCGCCTACACCTAAAAAACCGGATAGAAATCCACCGATTGAGCCTAATAAAAATAGAGTAATAATATCTATATATTCCAACTTTCCTGCTATTTACTGCAAATGTATTGAGTTTACATTGTAAAAGAATTTACTAAAGTAAACTCTATGTCTTATTTTTTACTAAGTATCTTTTTATACTTATTTATATCTTCAAATAACTTTAAAGATTCTTTTATATCATCGTCATTTTTATAAGCCATTTCGTATGCCGCACGCTGAAAATAATATCGCTTTGCTATTTCTAACTCTAATAATTGAATAATTTCGGCTTTATTTTTTTCTAAGTCAGCTAACTTATCGTGATGCAAATTTTGCTTTAAATTATCATACTGTGCTTTTACAGCTTCAAAGTATTTTTCATCTTCAGCTTTTAATTTAAATTCTTCTAGAGCCTTTTCACTTTTTGTTTGATAATCGTAGTTTTTGTTGGCAATAAACTGTTTGAAATCTGTATAGTCTTGTTCATTTAACTTAAAGTCTTTTGCCGGTTGTATTGAGGCATGTTTTATTCGATATTGTGTGGCAAAATCAAAAATTAATTGATTTGTTATCAAACTCTCTGTGATTTTGCTAAAATCCGATGTATTAGTTACAATATCTGGTGTAATTCCACCCCCATCATATACTGTTCTTCCGCTTTTAGTTTTAAATGATTTTTTCAAACTATCAGGTACTGAGCCAACACTACCATCTTCATTTCTATGGCTATAATCTAATGCCTGAATGCATCTGCCACTTGGTGTATAATATTTTGCGGTAGTTACTTTAAGTTGCGTGTTGTAGCTTAAAGGACGCGTACTTTGAACCAATCCTTTACCGAAAGTTCTTTGTCCTATAATTACTCCTCTGTCCAAGTCTTGAATACTTCCACTTACAATTTCGCTCGCACTTGCACTTCCTCTATTCGTTAATACAATTACAGGTGTTTCAGTATCTACCGGTTGATTTAGTGTTTTGTAAACTTTGTCCCATTCGCTGACTTTTCCTTTTGTGCTTACTATTTCTTGACCTTGTTGTACAAAAACATTAACTATATTAATTGATTCGTGTAATAACCCACCTGGATTACCTCTAACATCTAAGATTATTCCTTTAAGTTTTGTGTTCTTTTTTAACTCAATTAATGCATCTCTAACTTCTTTACCTGCATTTTGAGTAAATGAAGCTAATCGGATATAACCAATATCGTTATTAATTATTCCGGAGTAAGGTACATTTTTAATTTGTATTTCTTCGCGTGTAATGGTTTTTAATAACTCGCCCTCTCCCTCACGTTTAATTAGTAATTTAACAGGAGTTCCAGGTTGTCCTTTTAGCATCTTGCTAATATCACTTGTAGTTTTGCCTTTGGTACTCTTTCCTTCAATTTCCAATACAATATCTCCGGCACGTAAATCTGCTTTTTGTGCGGCATATCCTTCATAAGGTTCAGTAATTACAACATATTCACCTTTGGTACCAACTAAACTTCCAATTCCACCATATTGCCCTGTCATCTGAAATCGAAAATCTTCCGCTTCTGATTCTGAAATAAAATTGGTATATGGGTCTAAGGATTTGAGCATTTCTGTTATTCCGGTTTTTATTAATTTTCCGGCATCCACATCATCCACATAATAGGTATTTACTTCACGATATAGTGTAGCAAAAATGTCAAGGTTCTTACTTATTTCGAAATAATTAGTTGAAGATGGATTAAAGGCAAATAGTGTAACCAAAGAACTAAGCGCTACTACTATTGTCCACTTTGATAGCTGTTTTGAAATTTTCATCAGATAAAACAAGAAAGTTTATACAACAATACTATTTTGTTTGAGTAATATGATATTCATTTATAAAAAATTAAGGTACTGGGTCATGTCCATGTTTGCCCCAAGGATGGCAGCTTGATACACGTTTAATGCCTAACCATAAGCCTTTTATCGGTCCATATTTTTTCAATGCTTCTAATGTGTATTGCGAGCAAGTAGGTGTAAAACGACAAGCATTAGGTATGTACGGAGAAATTAATAGTTGGTATCCTCGTATTAATAATATAAAAGGAGCACTAAATATTTTTTTGAATATCCCCATTAATTTTTTTGAACAATTTAATTAAACTATTCTGAATTTGCTCATATTTTGAATTTGCTTTACTTTGATAAGAAATTGAAAATACAATTTTTTTATTTTCATTCTTTAATGATGTCAAAAGTAAATATTTGTTTAATCGATATGCCTCACGTATTTGTCGTTTAATTCTATTTCTGGAAGCAGCTTTTGGGAATGATCGTTTAGATACTGAAATTACAACTTGTGCTTGTGCTTCAAAGCTGTCAAGCGGAACCTCTACCCAATTAATGCACAAAGGAAACTGGTATATCACACAGTTTCCTTTGCTGAATACTTTGTTTATTAAATTTTTATTGCATAAACGCTCGGATTTATGAAAACGGAGTGTACCCATTTACACAAAAGAATTATGCATTTGTTTTGAAGAATTATCTTTTGTGACGCTTTTCATCCGAAACGGTTAATTTCTTCCGTCCGTGTGCTCTGCGAGCATTTAATACTTTACGTCCGGCAGCAGTAGCCATTCTTTCTCTGAAACCGTGTTTGTTTCTTCTCTTACGATTTGACGGTTGATATGTTCTCTTAGTAGTCATGTCGCTTATTTATTTTAAAGGACTGCAAAAATATAGTTTTTTAAATAAATCACAAATTATGTTTATAAAAAAATCCCGCACTTGGCGGGATTTTTTTAAATGTTTTTAAAATTTAGGATTACTTAGTAGCAGGTGCTTCTGTTGTAGTAGTTGTAGCTGCTGTAGAGTCAGCAGAAACAGCTGTAGTGTCAGCAGGAGCACTCATTGCAGCTTCTTGTGCTTGTAATGTAGAGTCAGCAATACGTTGTTGCTCGATAGAGTCAAGTTTTGCTTGTTCAGCTTTAGCTTTTTCGTCAGCTGAAGGACCACAAGCTACTATTGCGAAAATAGCAGAAGCGGCTACAATTGATAATACTTTTTTCATTGTGTTTTTGTTTTTCTTGATTAAAATCGGTTGCAAATATATATCATATTTTATTTCAAACAATTTTTTTTTACTTTTTTCTCATATAAATTACAATAGGTACTCCTTTAAAATCAAAATTATCTCTAATCTTGTTTTCTAAGAATCGTTTGTAGCTGTCTGTTACATATTGCGGTAAATTGCAGAAAAAAGCAAATTTTGGACTTCTGCCGGGTAATTGTACTACAAATTTTATTTTAACATACTTTCCTTTTATTGATGGAGGAGGATAGTGTTCAATTATTTCAAGCATTACTTCATTCAATTGATGTGTAGGTATTCTTTTCTTTCTATTCTCATATACACCTAATCCTATTTCAACAAGCTTATGTATTCTTTGTTTTTCAATGGCAGAAGTAAATATAATTGGTACATCATCAAAAGGTTTCATTTTATCTTTGATAATGGTTTCAAATGCTTTTGCTGTTTTATGGTCTTTTTCTATTAAGTCCCATTTATTCACTACTACCACAAGACCTTTTCCGTTTTTGATTGCCAAGTTTACCAAATTCATGTCTTGCGAATCTAAACCTACTGTTGCATCAATAACTAATATTGCAACATCACAATTTTCAAGAGCATTGATAGATCGCATAACCGAGTAAAATTCAATATCTTCTTTTACTTTCGACTTTTTACGAATACCTGCTGTATCTACTAAAATAAATTTGTGATTGTATGCATTGTATAAGGTATCAATTGTATCTCTTGTAGTTCCTGCAATTTCAGTAACGATGTTTCGTTCCTCTCCGAGCAAAGCATTTACTAAAGATGATTTTCCAACATTTGGTCGTCCTACAATTGCTATTTTGGGTAAATAGTTTTCGTCATTTGTTGTAAATTCTTCATCAATAATATTCCCGTCTTCGTCAAATGTTACATCATCTTCATCATTTTTATGTTCTATTGTTTTTTCATTTTCATGCTTTTCAATTGGAGTTAAATTCTTTAAAATATCATCCAATAGTTCTCCAGTTCCACTACCACTTATTGATGATAAGGTATAAAGCTTGTCAAATCCTAATCCGTAAAACTCATTTGCATCAAACATTCGTTGGCTATTATCAACTTTATTTACTACCACAAAAACTGGTTTTTTTGTTCTTCGTAAAAGATTTGCAAACTCTGTGTCCAATCCAGTTATGCCTGTGCTTACATCAACCATAAAAAGTAAAATGTCTGCTTCATCAATAGCAATTTTAACTTGATTACGTATTGCAGATTCAAATACATCATCACTGTTGGTAACATATCCACCGGTATCAATAATATTGAAATATTTACCGCACCACTCAACTTCGCCATAGTGTCTATCACGAGTAACACCTGAAAAGTCATCAACAATAGCCTTTCTTTGTCCCACTAATCGATTAAACAATGTTGATTTTCCAACATTTGGTCGCCCTACAATTGCAACTATATTACCCATACTGTTTTTATTTATTCTTCTTTATAACCAAACTGCTTTAAAAGTTTATCACTGTCTCTCCAATTTTCTTTTACTTTAACAAATGTTTTTAGAAAAACTTGTTTCCTAAAAAACTGTTCAAGTTCTCTGCGTGCAGCAATACCTACATTTTTAAGTGCAATACCACCTTTGCCTATTAATATTTGTTTTTGTGAATCGCGCATTACATAAATCTCAGCACTAATTCTAATCAGTTTTTCTTCTTCTTTAAATTCAACTACATCTACCTGAACGCTGTATGGAATTTCTTCTTTATAGCGCATTAAAATCTTTTCACGAATAATTTCAGAAGCTATAAATCGTTCGCTTTTATCAGTTATTTGGTCTTTAGGGAAATAAGGTGGATTAATTGGAATGTTTTTTAAAATTTCTGACAAAATATTATTCAACCCAAATTTATTTAAAGCCGAAACAGGAATAATATTGAGAGCATTAATTTTATTTTTTAAGAAAGTAACTTTTTCTTCAACAGCCTTGTTGTTTTCAAGCAAATCAATTTTATTTAATAATACCAAAATTGGTTTATTAATTAATCGTAACCTTTCATAAATACTTTCATCCTCTGGCTTTTCTTCTTGGCTATCGGTAATAAAAATAACTAAATCGGCATCTTGTAAACTTTGGTTAACAAAATCCATCATTGAACTGTGTAATTTATACTTGGGTTCAATAATACCGGGTGTATCGCTAAACACAATTTGATACTCCGGAGCATTAAGAATTCCCATTATTCTATGCCGAGTTGTTTGTACTTTGGGTGTAATAATAGAAATTCTTTCACCTACTAAGGCGTTCATTAACGTGGACTTACCTACATTTGGTCGTCCTATTATACTTACAAAACCTGATTTATGATTCATAAAAATTTGCTTTGCAAAGAAAGTACATTATATTTGCACTCCCAAATCGGTATTAAAGTCAAATCTAATTCGATTTGTGATTGATTAAGCGAAAGTGGTTTATTGAGGAAAGTTCTTAGAGTCAATAAACACGTTAAAAAATATATCGCGGAGTGGAGCAGTGGTAGCTCGTCGGGCTCATAACCCGAAGGTCGTAGGTTCGAGTCCTGCCTCCGCAACTAATAAAGCTGAGTTTTTAACTCGGCTTTTTGTTTTTATGCGTTTATTTATTCAATTTGCTTATCTCTATACATCTTTATAAAGATTAAGAAATAAGAAAGCATTAGAGGACCGAAAATCAAACCCGGAATACCAAACAAATTAAGACCAATGATAACACCAAAAACCGTAATTATGGGATGTACATCTGCAAATTTCTTTTGTATAGTTAGTCGGGCAATGTTATCAATATTAATAATAACTATAGTTCCATAAGCTACAAGTCCTAATCCCATCCATATATTACCTGTTATCATAATAAATATTGCTGCAGGAACCCATATTATTGTGCTTCCGGCAATCGGAATTATTGATACAAATGCAGTAATTACTCCCCAGAATAGAGGTTCTTTTAGCCCAAAAATCCAATATCCTATTCCGGCAGCCGTACCTTGTATTACTGCTATTAATGGAACAGCAATGGCATTGGATTGTGTTTGTGTTTCTAATTCTTTTGCCAGTATGGAAAGATTTTCTTCTTTAAAAGGCAAATATTTTTTCACTTCTTCTTGCATTTTTTCTCTTTGAACAAGCATAAAATACAACATGAAATACATCATAGCGATATTTCCTATAATCAAAAAAACTTTATTTAAAAAAGTTGGAAGATATACGCTAATATTCTCTTGAAGTTTTGTGATTATTTCCGGTGTTATTATTTGTCTCCCTGTAATTTCTCTTATTCGTATGTCAATTTCTTGTATTGAGTGAATAAAAGAATTAGGGTTATTTACAATGGAAGTTATTTTATTATAAAGTAGGTTAGTTGTGAGCAGTGTAGGAATTAAAATGATAACTAAAGAAATAGCAATAATTACAATTGCAGCACTACTGTCTTTCCATCTCCTTTTAATTACTAAGTAGTCCATAAAAGGTAAAAAAAGAACATAAAACATTAATGCGCCTAAAAATGGGGTTATAAATTCTTTTAACGAATAGATAATAAATATACCGAAAATATTTAGTGCAATAAATGCTATAGTTTTTCTATTTATTGGAAATGAGTTAGGCATGAATACTTATGAATAATATAAAACAAATAAAAAGAAAAAGCCCCGTATTTACTACGAGGCTTTTAAAGATTGTTTAAGTATATAATTATTCAGTTATAGTTAATTTTTTAGTTGAAGTAACTCCATCTAATGTAACATTAACAAAATATACACCAGCCTTTATTCCGGTTAAATTAAATTTAACTTCGTTAATTCCTGCTGCTAATTTGCCTGCATTTAAAGTTGCAATTTCTTGACCAATAATATTTGTTAACGATACAGTAACATTTGCTGCTTTTTTGGTGTTGAAAGTTACATAAGTAAAATCATTTGCAGGGTTTGGATATACACTACCAATTGAAACCATTTCATGATCTGCAAGACCAACATTACCTGAAGTAGTAGTTAAATGAAAATCTAAATCTATAAAGGTTTGAGTGTTATAAAAATGTCCAGGAACATATCCTAAAGCTTCATTTCCACTTGTAGGATACGCATAACGAGGGTATGCAATTAATGAATTGGTGTATGCTTCATTTTTTAAAGTGATACCTGACTCTGTTGGGTCATTTTGGAACATTAAATAGCCAAAGTAGTTTGTTCTGCGTGTACCAGCAGGTAATGGAGTAACATTTGGATCTAATTGGTATATCATAACTGCGGTATCATGTAATAATGTACCTGAACTATCAATTGTACGAATAGATTTAATACCAGATTTGAAAGTAAGTGTAGCAGCTACTAAATCATTAGTTACTTTACCAGTATTTGGATTTACAGTAGGTGAAACATTCATACCTGCAGGTGCAGGTAAGCGCATTACTTTTAATTTCCAACTGTTTTCAAAACCATTGTTGTTATTAACAAAGGTAGAATCTTGTGTACCAGGTCCAAAAATTAAAGTATCAATTTTAAATGCATTACTTGGCATACGTACTGTACCGGGAGTCCAACCAACTCGTGAATTATTACCTAAGTTAGTTGTTGAAAATGGATCTTTTTGTACTTGTGAGCCCATAAAGTACGCTACAAACAACGTATCGTAAACTGGTATGGTTTGCTCTAATTCATTTTGGGTTGAATCTGCATTTCTAACGTATAAATAAGTAAATGCAATTGAATCTACTGTATATTTAACATATCCCGAAAGTTTAATACCAGGGTTGTCTGTAGCATCAATCAAGTTGTCTTTTGGGTCTAAAACTTGACCAATTGATGTTGAGCCGGCACCATAACGCATTACACCATCCTTGTTTATGTATTTTGGAAGTGAATCATGTATTAAAAAGTTTACAAAACGGTTGGTTTCAAACTGACCACCTATTGGGGATTTAAACCACATATCAATTGGGCTATACCAATCTGCTACATCGCCAGCCTTGTTTAACTGCTGATTTTTAGCTTGTTTAGTTGGGATGTTAGCCGGAGTGCCATTAACTAAAGTTGGTGCGGAAAAGGTTTGAGCCTGCATAGCACCAAAAG
>JACFNJ010000364.1 GCA_019454865.1 Bacteroidia bacterium | reverse complement strand
TGGTACAGAAACAGAAGAGCGCCGGACAAAAGAAAGAAAGCAATGCGTGGCTGGTATATGCGCTTCTTTCCGCCTTGTTTGCCAGCCTGACGGCCATTCTTGGAAAGATCGGAATTTCAGGTATTGAATCTAACCTTGGCACCGCGATCCGCACTATTGTTGTATTAATCATGGCCTGGATGATGGTTTGGGTGAGTGGAAAACAGAATAAAATTATTGGGATTGATAAGAAGGAGCTGCTCTTTATATGCTTATCCGGTTTCGCGACAGGCGGCTCCTGGTTGTGTTATTACAAGGCGTTACAGGAAGGGCCGGCCAGTCTGGTTGTGCCGATTGACAAAATGAGTATATTGGTCACAGTGGCCTTTGCTTACCTGGTATTTAAAGAAAAATTAACTCGCAAATCATTGACTGGTTTGATCCTGATCACCATTGGCACGCTCGTTATGCTCATTCAATAGCAGACCAATAATGGCGAGGACTGGCAAGCAATTAAAAAATGAATTGGCGGCAAAGCGTTCCTGGACTTGATCCCGGGCCAAACCAATGTCATAATAACCTTACCGCCCCGGGGCTGAAAGCAATCTGATTAGCGCGGGCTACCCAATAGGGTCTTTCTGAATATCCAGGAGATACCAGCATGTATATGATTTTGTGCGTGATCGACCAACTCGATAAGCTTAACCTGGTTTTGCAAGCCTGGCATCAAAACAATATCCGCGGAGTCACAATCCTGGAAAGTACGGGGCTTTACCGGTTACGCACCAGGCATTTTATCCCCATGCGGTATGCGATTGGAGGAAGCAGTACCGAGCGCGGAAACATGACTGTGTTTACCGTTGTCGAGAATGAAGAAACCATTCAACTTTGTCTAAAAATCACCGAAGCAATTGTTGGTGATTTTAATGAGCCAAATACCGGCATTTTTCTGGCCTGGCCATTGGGTTTTGCCAAAGGTGTAGGGCCGGAAAAAACAACCAGAGCCTGATCTTTTTTTATTCGTTAAGACTGAGTTTATGATCTGGATTGAGTTTTTTATCAGCACCGCGGTAATTGTCTTCTCCGCAACCCAACTAGCAAAATATGGCGATATTATTGCAGTACGCACGCGGTTGGGCGGCATGTTTGTTGGGATCTTGCTTTTGGCTGGCGCCACCTCGTTGCCAGAATT